>JBFRWE010000365.1:0-2794 GCA_051439345.1 Xenococcaceae cyanobacterium | reverse complement strand
GTGGGGGCATAACTCAGAAAGTCTCCCAGAATCTTGGTTTGAGAGATGGCATTGTCAGAATTTATAACGAGAACGCCAGTACCAATAAAGTATACGCGAGAATCACAGGCTATTGGGCATCAGATCGAACTAATGCCGATGGGAAATATTTAATTATTGGTAATGAAGGTAAAGAGTTTATCGTTACCGATGGCAAGGGTGTTTACAAGACAGGAGAGCAGATAATAACTAGTAAAGTTACTACTGAAGTAGGGGAAGCTGCTAGGACTGAAATTAGGAATCTTACCTTTAATGATGAAGATGCGATCGCGCCATTAGAACAACTACAAAAAGCTTATCCTGGTGCTGACATCTACCTAAACGGAGAACTAACGGTAGATTTTCCTGAAGATGTATTGATACCGATTGAGTCTAATCAAATGGTTACGGCTGCTTTAAGTGGTAGTAGTTTGAAGTTTAGTTATTGTGGGTTGGATAGGGCGATCGTGCTTTTGAATGGGCAGTATGCAGTGGGGAATTTAGAGATTAGGATAGTTCAGTCTTGAATTTCACAACCTTTAAATTCTCCAAAAAACTTGCTATATATACTTTTTAAAAATTTAACCTTAAAACAATCTGAATTTTAATATCTTGTAATCCCTGTATAATAAGGATTTGAGAGGAATATGGCAGTAAAATTAACTAGTCGTTGCCATCCCCCCAGCATAGGTGTGAAGTGCTGTTGACTCCTCTAGCCCAAATGTTGTGATAGGCGCAAGGCTAAACCACCGAGGGTGCGGACAGGATTTGCGGCAGTACTAATGGGCATCACTGACATATCGCAAACATAAAGACCTGCACTTCCTTTTACTTTGAGATTTTCATCTACAACCGAGTCCAGATTAAAATTGCTGTTGCGATTTGATTTCCAGGGCATTCTTAAAGTGCCACAAGCATGATGAACTGTACCCCAGCCAAAAGGTAGTTGTTTGTTATTTCCCCTACCATAATCGTAATTGTCTTCGACGCGTTCTAGCCCGTCAAATTCATTAAAAATACGATCTCTGGTGCCATTAAGTAAATTAAAAAAATCCTGCTCTGATTTTCTCCAGCCTGCCAAAGCAGGAAAGCGAGAATCTAATAGGTCATTTAACAGCGAAAAACGTTTGAAGCGGATCTCAGGAACATAACCATCGTCGAAACGCGATAGGATACCATTCTCATTATCAAGACAATTGGCAAAACTAAACTTGATATCTACGCGAGTTTTGATACTGTTATCGACAGGTTCTTCGTCAGAAGGATCGTTATTTCTCAAGTGCCAATACTCATGATTGATATTCATTTCAACATTGAAAGGAAAAGTCACATGACCATCTCTATCTCGATTACCTCTGGAATAAAAAATAATTTTGGCATGATCCTCACGACTAAGAGCAATACCCCCTAAACCCGAAACGCGAACTTGAGACTCTCCAGTCACAGGATGATCTGTTAAGCCGAAGCCAACAAGCTGTTTAATTGAATTGGTCATATTCTGATAAATAGCAGAGCGATTGATCAGTTTAGGGCTTTCAATAGAACCCGCAGCAATAATCACTTTAGGGGCATAAAAAATAGACTGTTCTCCCGTAATAGTGTCGGTGACTATGACTTCATGCCAACCCAAAGGGGTATCTTTTATTGCTTCGACAAAGCTGTTGAGTTTAATGAAGAGTCCCGAATTGTCTTGTTTGTTACCAGGGGTTAAGCCTGCTTGATTGATAAGTAGTTCGGCTGTGTTGAAAACACCAGTTGGCTCGGTATAAAAGCGATCGCTTGGTGTTCCTTCAGAATCGAGATAAGGTTGGTGTAAAGCGCGGGGGGTTTCTTCTATTACAAAATCATTATTGAGGTCTGTGCTACGAAAATACTCCACTAAGTCTTTTGCTTTTTTTCCCAAAGAAATTGACTGATTCATTTTTTCCCCAGCCAACTTGAGATATTTAGTTTTTAACTCATTGCGAACACTGTCTGGAAAAAATTCTAGTTCCCAATCTTGAACGTCTGGGATTAAACCAGACCAAAAAATCGAGCGACCGCCGAAAGCTAGTTGAGGATTTTCGCCAATATAATTAGATTCGCTTTCTGCCCGATTGAAATTATCAACCCCAAAGTGTCTGGCTACTTTAAAGTTAGGAAACCGACAGATATTGTAGACATGAGTGGGATAAATAAAAGAACCTGCGTCCAAAACCAAAATACGCTTATTTTCTAAGCGATCTGCCAAATCGTCAGCTAGAATGCCACCTCCCATTCCAGAACCAATGATTATGAAATCAAAATCTTTATTTGTGCCGTCATAGTCTCGAATTAAACGAGTGTGGGCTTGAGACTTCTCAGCTACTAAATTCACGTAGTTGTTTTGAAATGGCATATCTTCCCTCTGATCTTCTGTATATTGAACTTTAAAAAAAGTGTGTCTGTTATTAGTTGCCCTGATTATGATTGAAGCTATCTTATTTTACCTATGTATGCTCAAGGAAATTAATCGTATTAGCCTTGATAGGAAAAGATTAACAGTTAAAAAACCTATAGAAGTAGCTAAATTTACATTTTTAGTCAGCTATGATTCAGGCATATCCATTTGCTATTAACTTCATGTCTAACAGCGCAATGCATACGGACGCTTAGACAACACTGCGATTGTTTCTTTTTTTCTAGAGTGGCAAAATTGACTGGATTAATTGGGTTTCCAATTTCAGTAAATAATTTTCAGGGTCACGGCGAAAACGACGTTGTTGAAGACGTTTTTGTCGCAGTAATTCCAAGCTTG
>JBFRWE010000364.1:0-42953 GCA_051439345.1 Xenococcaceae cyanobacterium | reverse complement strand
TCCAGAGGCTATTACCCAGAGAATAATGTTGTTGAGCGTCTGCCCAATCAGGTTCTAGGGTTAAGGCTTGATACCAAGATTCAAGAGCTTTTGCTTCTTTCCCTAGTTCACGAAATACTCTAGCAAGATTGCGATAAGCTCCGGCAAATTTGGGGTTGAGTTTAATTGCTTGTTGATAACAGTCGATCGCATTTTGCCATTGTTTTTGCTGAGCATATAAGCTACCTAAATCCGCATGTAATTCTGCTGCTTCAGGCTTCTCGGAGATTAGTTGAGTATATTTGGCGATATTTTCTGTGGTAAAGGAGGATTGCTTAGGAGAAAGTTTTGATTTGTTCTTCATAAATAAGTCCTGGGATACTCGTTCCTTTTAAGGAGCGAGAGGAAAAGGATACATATTTGAGTGGCTTGTTGCCCTATCGAATAGGCAATTCCACCCGCTACGCAGCAGGAATAAATCTCTTCCTCCAACTGTTGTAAGTTAAAAATTTAATATCTTGAGGATTAGCAGATTGAGTTAACCGCTTACCCGTTTCCAGAGAATGTAAACTAATTACTTTTCTATCTGGTTGCTTCTTAGTAAGTTGAAACATCTCGCCTCCTAGATAACTCAATCCCCATAATCGGATAAATTTTACTCAACTTATCTGCTCTAGCAGGAGTAGTAGGTATTAGTGGTATTTGGTTTTTATCAACTACAAGTACTGATTTTTGCATTGGCTATAAACCGAATATATACTTCTCTTCGCTACTGACCAACATAGAGAATACAAACTAGGGAGGCATTCGTATTGTATTTTAAGCTGCCACCCTTAGTTGTTTCAGTCCAATTACGGGTGACACAAGGGCTTGAGTTTAGTTCAAGCCCCGCGCCCTAGCTAGACACTGTTTTAGTCTTGCCTCAACCGATTTGCTTTCGGTTTTAGTCAAGCCCACAGCCCTTCAGGATGTGAGTGTGTGACGTTCACCTTGATTTATGTGAATTTTATCAAACTCCATAGATTGAAAGCATTAATTCAGTTCAGAGAGAAAAGTCATCGATCATCAGTTATTATGCCCTCACTCTTATCGCGTATTCAGAAATACTTACTTGCTTAGTTTGTTCTTAACATTCTATTGCAATTTTTGAATTATTAATAAGACGGTCTAAATTAACAATCGGGAGCGTGCTATCTATTAGTAAAGATTATTAATAAGTAAATAAGTGACAAAACAACATTGCTATTGTTTATCATTTCTGATTTACTATGGAAATATATAGGACATAACTCGATTTCAAATTGGTGAAATTAGCTTTAAAAACTTCAATAGATAGGAATTTATTAAGATGAACTGTCATCAGTGCCAGCAAAATTGTCACTCAATTAAGCAGAAACGTAGCTGGTGGACAAGATTAACTAAAAAGCAGCGACCTGAATCTCTGCTGGCTGTAGACGGCAATATAGCTTTAGTGGGAACGCCAAATGTGGGTAAAAGTGTGTTATTTCATCGACTCACAGGAAGTTACGTTGCTGTTTCCAACTATCCAGGGACAACGGTGGAAGTAAGTCGAGGCATAGCTAAGATTAAAGACGATCAAATTAGAGTAATCGATACCCCAGGCATGTACTCTTTAGTGCCAATTAGTGAAGAAGAACAAGTGTCTAGAGACTTGCTGTTGGAGGAATCATTAGATATGGTGATTCATGTAGTAGATGCCAAAAATTTGGGACGAATGCTGCCTTTGACCTTTCAACTAATGGAGGCGGGATTAACTGTAATTTTGGCAATTAACATGATTGATGAAGCGGAACAATTGGGGCTGAAGATAGAACCAGACGCTTTAAAAATAGAATTAGGCATACCTGTAGTTGTGATGTCTGCTGCTTTAAATCGAGGTATGAGGGAACTGAAACAAACCATAATCGAGTTGTTACCGTTCCAGCCAGAGCCAGATTCGGCTAATTTGGAGATGGTAAAATGACCAATCCAATTATTTATCCTGAACCAATCGAACAAGCGATCGCTTCTATCGAAACCTGGCTGCAAAGTATAGGAGAGGGAAATATTTTGAGACAGTACTCTCTTTCTCCTCGTAGTCTCGCTCTACTGTTACTCCAAAAAGACCCCATTATTTGGCAAACTCTCCAACAAGATGATAAACAGCAGCAAGAAGTTGAAATATTGCTTACAGTTGCGGAAAATCAACTGCAATATCCTCTAGATTTAGCGATCTCTGAAACCAGAGAAAAACAAGCCCGCAATCTGGCAGGAATTACTATCCAGACAAATAAACCTGCTGCCAATTCTACTAAAGAAATCCTCCACCGCCTAAGCGTTAATCCCATTACAGGATTTCCCCTCTTAATGGTCATTCTTTACTTTGGAGTTTACAAGTTTGTCGGTGAATTTGGGGCAGGGGAATTAGTCGATCGCATAGAAGGTTTTTTTGAAGGGCAAATCAATCCTATCGTCAATCAGATTGTCGCTCAAATCTTACCTTGGCAACCCCTGCAAGATTTAATTGGTAATGATTACGGCATCATTACTTTAGGTATTCGTTATGCTACTGCCATTGTTTTACCTGTAGTAGCTACCTACTTCCTCATGTTTTCCCTCTTAGAAGACAGTGGTTATCTACCCAGAATGTCTTTAATGCTCGATCGTCTCTTTAAATCCATTGGACTATCAGGACGAGCAGTGATCCCCATGGTTTTGGGCTTAGGGTGCGATACCATGGCAACCATGGTTACTCGTACTTTAGAAACCAAACGGGAAAGATTGATCGCTACTTTTTTACTTTCTCTGGCGGTTCCTTGTGCAGCGCAGTGGGGAGTAATCTTAGGACTATTGGCACAAAAACCAGCAGCTTTGATGGTCTGGGCTGGATTGATTATGGCAATTTTTTTGGTTGTTGGCTACCTAAGTGCTAAATTCTTTCCTGGTACATCAGGAGCATTTTATCTAGAAATTCCTCCTCTAAGACTACCCAAATTAGGAAATATTCTTACCAAAACCTGGATAAGGATGAAATGGTACTTTTGGGAAATATTACCTCTATTTATTTGGGCATCGGTGTTGATTTGGTTCGGAAAACTTACAGGCTTATTCGATCTAATCATCAGAGGTATTGAACCCTTTGCCGTAGCTATAGGAATGCCCCCAGAAACTGCTCCCGTTTTTCTTTATGGATTTTTCCGTCGAGATTATGGAGCAGCAGGACTATTTGATATACAGCAACAAGGTGGACTAACAGGTAATCAATTAGTGGTAGCTGCTGTGGTGTTAACTCTCTTTTTACCCTGCATCGCCCAGGTACAAATCATGATTAAAGAACAAGGTCTGAAAACGACTGCCATAATGATTGCGTTTATTGTTCCCTTTGCTTTTCTAATTGGTTACTGCGTCAATCTATTTTTTAATGTATTAGGAGTGACATTATGAATGCTTTATCTAAAGTTCAAATTGGTCAAGTTCAAACAGTGGCTCAGTTACAAACTCAGGATATTACTATACGGCGCAAACTAATGGCGTTGGGAATTACCCCAGGTAGCAGTCTGATTTTAGAACAACGCTTTCCTTCCTATGTTGTCAAAGTCGGCTATACCCGTGCTGCTTTAGATCGAGAAATTGCTGGCAGTATCTTCGTCAGATGAATCAATAGTAGTAGTGACGTTATCGGGAACGTCCCTACTACTATTGATTCTTATATTGATAAGTAACACATGGAGACACTTCTATCTGTACTTATAGTATTGATAATTATTGTTGAATTATTTTATTTCAACCATCAAAGAATAAAAAAAATTCTAAAAAGTCAAGTCATAGTTGTAAATAGTGTCAAAATCAACCAGATGAATTTCCTATTAGGAAGATATGATATTGTTTTACAAATAAATAAATCCTCGCAGTAAGCAAGTTAAAGATGAATATCAATACATGAAAGATACAGCTAATGCTTATGGTGAGTTGATACGCAAAAGAAGTTGAATTTATTTAGAAAATTAATATCATAAACAAAAAAGTTATCGCACTTATAAAAAAAATCAATAAAAAAGAAAAACTAAATTCTTTTTGATGGCAAAGGAATATCTTTTTTAGCACTATTATAAACAGTTTTTATCCAAAGCTCTCTGGCTTCTTCAATATTAACGACACATTCTTCTAAAGTTTCTCCTTGTGTTAAACATCCAGGTAAATCGGGAATCATTACAGTATATCCTTCATCCTCTGGATAAATTGAAATAGGATATTTTAAAGATAGATAATATTCTAATGGTTGGCGTTCTATTTTTTTATTTTGTGTCATCTTGCAAATTTTCTAAAAAATTAATTTAATTTTCTAAATTGGTTTGACCAAATCACCTATTTGGGGATTCTCAAAGGGAATACTTTCATCTAAAGTCATTTTATTGGGAAATAGAGTCAAGAATGGGTGTTGAGAAGATATATCTTTAGAAAAATCTTCAACATATTTGTCTCTATTAGATTCAAGAATAGACATTTTTTCTTGCGTATGAATAATCTTACCAGTACCTTTATATATTTCTAAATATCCTAAAGATTCTCCGGTATTGGGGTCTTTAGTTTCTTCTGTTTCTAGAGTATAAACTAACATTGTCTGCCCTGTTTTAATACCATGTTCAGAACCTCTATTAATTACGATTCTGGTAGGACTAACAATACGAGCAATAGTTGCAGGAAATATTTTCAGTTTTGGTTGATTTTGCTCTGTAGAACTCGTCATAATATCAAATATCAAATTATTTTTTTATAAAATACCTCTAATAGTTGGTTTAATAACTACTCTAGAAGTAATTTGAGAATCGTTATTTGCTAATTTATTCAAAATATCTTGATAACCAGATGCAGATCTATCTATTAAAGCTTGTATCTTGCCATCTCCTTGTATATTAATTATCGTTCCTGTCCCTATCAAAAGCTCAAAACCATCTGTATCTTTATAGTAACAAGATACAAAAATACCAATTGAAAATAATTGCGATCGCTCTAGTAAACATAATATTCCTGAAATTTCTAGGATTTCATATCTTCTTGCTGATAAAATTTTTGGTATTAATGGTTGTTCCAATCTTTGCTGCAATTCTTTATACTCTGCAAATAATGTGTTAATTGCTTTGATAACAGTGGCAATAATCAATAACAGAATCAAGACTATGATGATAAAGGTATCTAAAGATATTTGAGTTTTGACAGGAAATCTTGCCAAGAATATTGATACAAAAATACCAAGAAATGTTATTAAAGAACCTTGAATTTCATTAAAACTAGACCAAATTAAACTCCAAAAGTTGTTTTTCATTAAGATTGTATCTTTCAATACTGGCTAAACATAGCAGTAGGGACACGATATTATCGCATCCCTACATTTTTACAGAATTAAATTGTCTAGATTTAATTAATTATTCATCAATTAATCAATTCCTTCAATCTTGTCTTCTACTTCTTGATACAATTCACGAAGCCTATCTAGGTTCTCTTCACTAGTTTCCCAGTAGCCACGACCGTTAACTTCGAGTAAAGTACCCACAATCTTACGGAAAGAATTGGGGTTTAAATCCATTAGCCTTTTGCACATTTCGGGATCGTCGATGAAGGTAGTATTAACATCTTCATACACCCAGTTATCTACCGCATCGGCAGTGGCACTCCAGCCCATAGTATTAACTAACCGTTTGGAAAGTTCGCGCACACCTTCATAACCGTGACTTAGCATACCTTCATACCATTTGGGGTTAAGTAATTTGGTACGGGCATCTAAGCGAACAGTTTCGGAAAGGGTGCGAATTTGGGCGTTAGCAGTAGTAGTATCAGCGATAAATGCCGTGGGTTTTTTCCCATCATCTCTTAAGCTGGCTACAACTTTAGTGGGATCGGAATCGAAGTAATGGGATACGTCAGTTAAACTAATTTCCGAAGAATCTAAGTTTTGGAAAGTAACATCGGCAGTTTTGAGGGATTTCTCAAAGATTTGCCTACCTTCTTCCATTACGCCAGGATTATCGGAGTCGAAAGCAAAAGATTTGCGATTGAGGTACATATCCTGCAACTCTTTTTCTTCTTCCCAAGTACTATTTTCTACAGCTAGATTGATATTAGAAGAGTAAGAACCAGAAGCATTGGAGAAGATGCGGGTTGCTGCTTGACGTAAATTAATACCCATTTCTTCTGCTTGTTCCATGGCGTGTTTGCGGACAAAGTTCATCTCTATTGGTTCGTCTGCTTCTGCTGCCATTTTTACTGCTTGGTCTAACAGATTCATTTGATTAATGAACAGGTCACGGAAGACCCCAGAACAGTTGACTACTACGTCGATACGGGGACGACCTAATTCTTCGAGAGGAATTAATTCCAGTTTGTTAACCCTTCCCAAAGCATCAGGTACAGGACGAACCCCTACCATCCACATAATCTGTGCTAAAGATTCACCATAGGTTTTGATATTATCTGTTCCCCAAAGGACACAAGCAATAGTTTCTGGATATTCACCATTATTATCTAGCTTTTGTCTTTCTAAGAGTCTATCCACTACAACTTTGGCACATTTAACCGCAGCTAAAGTAGGAATAGATTGGGGATCGAGGGCGTGAATGTTTTTGCCTGTAGGTAATACGTTAGGGTTACGGATTGGATCTCCTCCAGGCCCTGGTAAGACGTATTCCCCTTCTAAGGCTTGGAGTAAACCACCTAATTCATTATCGGCACAAACTTGTTCTAAGCAGAATTCAAGATATTCAAATAGGGGTTTGAGTAATTCTTTGTCTACATTGCAATATCCTAAATCATTTAATGCTTCTACCCAAGGTTCTTTTTTACCAATATTGAGGAAGTTGAGTTTGGAAACCATGGAAACTCTTCCTTCAGAATCAATCTGGGCTTTAACCAGTGCTGATACGGCAGCGCGAGTTGCTTGGGTAATATCTTGGAATAATTGCACATCGGCTAAGACACCGCGATCGTTGTTGGCATAGATTTCTTCAATATCTCGATCGATACTTTGGGCAATAATCCGAGGCAGAGAAACGATTTCGTCTTCTTCGCGATCTAAAGAAGCAATATTTACCAACGTGGCGATCGCTTCTTCGGCGGTTGGTGGTTTGCCAATAACATGTAAGCCACAGGGTAACAACCTAGATTCGATTTCCATTAGTTTTTTGTAAACTAAACCCACAATAGTATCCCGTTCATCTTGGGACATTTCTTTGGCATCAGTTGTGGGTAAGGCAATATCTTTATCTAGATTAACCACACGGCATTTATCCATGATGGTATCGACAATTTGAATCCCTCTTGCCCCATCTTTGAGGGTTTGGTAAGAACCAATTAATTCTCCTAATTCTTTTAACCCTTTATATAATCCAGCATTTTCCGCAGGAGGAGTGAGGTAAGAAATAGTAGAGGCATAACCACGACGTTTAGCGATAGTTGCTTCTGAAGGATTATTGGCAGCGTAATAGTATATATTTGGCGTACTACCAATCAAGCTGTCAGGATAGCATTCTCCTGACATTCCCATCTGTTTCCCAGGCATGAATTCTAGAGAACCATGAGTACCAAAATGCAGTACTGCATCCGCTTGCCAAACTTCTTCTAGGTAAGTGTAGTAAGCTGCAAAACCATGGTGGGGAGAAGCAGAACGAGAGAAAAGCAATAACATGGGATCGCCTTCGTAACCAAAAGTAGGTTGAACCCCAATGAAAACATTACCAAAATGCTGACCGTAAATTAGTAGATTTTGTCCATCACTATTAAGATGTCCTGGTGGTTGCCCCCAGTTTTCTTCTAATTTGACAGAATAAGGAGTTAGCCTTTCATACTGTTCTACAGACATCCGATAGGCAATATTTAACTCAGGAGAAGCATACTGGGCTTGGGCATCATGAATTACTGCTTCCATCAATTCTTGAGGAGAGTCGGGTAAATCTTGGACATCATAACCATTACCTTTGAGTCCCTTGATTACCTCATAAATAGACCCAAATACATCTAGATAGGCAGCAGTACCTACATTGCCTTTATCGGGAGGGAAGCTAAAAACGGTAATAGCAACTTTTTTATTGAGTTTGGGTTTTTTCCGCAGATTACCCCATTTCATTGCCCTACGAGCGATCGCCTCGATGCGATCTTGCAAAGCAATTGCTCTTCCTGTTGCTCCATCTCTACCAGATAAAATAATTGGTTCGATCGCTCCGTCTAATTCGGGGATCGCAATTTGCAATGCCACTTGGATCGGATGCAAACCTAGTTCGCTAGCTTCCCATTCTTCGGTAGTTTGGAATACTAGAGGTAAAGCTACCATATAGGGACGGTTAAGCCGTTTTAAAGATTCGATCGCTTTGGGATGATCTTGTCTAGCAGGACCTCCTACCAAAGCAAATCCAGTCAGGGAAACGACTACATCGACTAGTGGTTGTGGTTCTGTTCCTTTTACCCCAACTTCCCAGAAGTAAGCATCTACAGGTTTAGAAAAGTCCAAACCTCCAGCGAATACGGGGATCACTCTCGCTCCCATGGCCTCTAGCTCTTGCACCATGGCTACATAGTGAGCATCGTCTTGAGTAACTAAGTGTGTACGTTGCAACACCAAGCCCACACAAGGAGCAAGAGGGTCTTTAAGATCGGCAGAAATATCACTGCGGGTGTTAAACCAGTTGAGATATTCTTTAACATCCTCAAACATATTGGGAGCAAGAGGATGCCAAATACCCATGTCAGGATAAACTATGGGTTCTGCGTATTCTACCCCTTCACTTAAATTCTTTTCTTTATAAACATATTTATCTGCTAGCATCAGCAGGAAGTTCTCTAAGTTATCTGAGTTACCCCCAAGCCAATACTGAAAACTCAGCATAAAATTGCGGGCATCCTGGGCTTTTTCCACAGGAAGATATTTTAATACTTTAGGTAGAGTACGCAACAGCTTGAGCATTGCATCCTCAAAAGAACTACCCGACTGTTGCTTGCGCTTCCGCATAAAGCTCGCGATCGCGCTTTTGGACTGTCCTAACTGTGCCATGGAAAAGCTACCCATTTTGTTGAGGCGCATAACTTCTGGCATGGAAGGAAAAACCACTGCAGCATCCAGGCGATCGCGATGGGGTTTGACTGCTGATACTACCTTTTGTGCTAAATCTTCAATAAAAATCAAGGAAGCAATAAATATATTGGCCTCAGATATATCTTTTTGAAAGTTAGCATAATTTTCTTCGTTTCTTAATTCTTCGATTAAGTAACCACTCAGTTCAACTGCTAGATGAGGATTATTTTGATTGATCTTTCTAGCTGCTTGGGAAAGCGTACTTTGATACTGAGGCTCTAGCACGACATAGACCACCCTAAGTAAGTCCCGTCCCTTAATTGATTCTGGTCTTACTTTCCGAATGGTGGACTTGACGTGAGTGAACATAAATTTGATTCTCCTTATCTAGATGATGGGGCGAATAGCAATATAAGGTTCTAGTAGGCTTATTTATTTTCCTACTCAGACAACTATAGGTTTCTGTTAAGTATTTTTATCAAAAAATGTTGTTAAAAAACCGTCAAATAACCGATCTGACACAATTCGATAAAAAAAATGTAATTTTTTGTTACAAATATTGACAATTATTCTGAGTAGACACTCATTTTATTGTTTACAAAAGTTAATTTTATTCAGGCTGATTTACTTATATATGGTTCTTTGACGGTTAATCACTTTTCCCAAATAAAGAACTAAGAATTAAAAAACATCTTCAGCAAGTCAATTAAGTAAAGTTTGGCAAATATAATCTTGACAAATTGCACATAAAATAAGTTTGTCACCAATGAATCTAAACTGAGAAAATATTTATATCAGTCTGTATAATTTTGCAGGAGTGGCTCATAGAAACTAGGCAATGTTAAATCAATTATTAGGCGGTCGCTACCGAGTCCTACAAGCTTTGGGAGAAGGAGGATTAGCTAAAACTTACATTGCGGAAGACCATCATCGACCTGGTCATCCTAAGTGTGCTGTCAAACTTCTCAAGCTTGCTAGTCATGAGCCTGACTTTTTGCCTATAGCTAGACGTCTTTTTCAAAAAGAAGCAGAAATTCTCGAAAAGTTGGGTTATCATGACCAGATTCCTCAGTCTTTTGCTTACTTTGAAGAAAACCAAGAGTTCTATTTAGTACAAGAGTTTATCGAGGGTCATACTCTCCGTACGGAACTTCCAAGGGGTCAACGTTGGTTTGAAAGCCAAGTAATTCAGATGCTCCAAGATGTCTTGCAAATCCTTGAATTTGTTCATAGCTTTGGGGTAATTCACCGCGATATCAATCCTAACAATTTGATTAGACGACAAAAAGATAATCGATTAGTGTTAATTGATTTCGGTGCAGTAAAGCAAGTTAGCACTCCAAATATTACAACTCAGGAGTTAGTCACTCAGAAGACTATTTCGATTGGTACTAAAGGATATATGCCCACAGAGCAAGTCAGAGGTAAACCCCGCTTTAGCAGTGACATTTATGCCTTAGGAATGATCGCTATCCAAGCTATTACAGGATTACATCCCATTCATTTTCAGGAAGACAGTGAAGGTGAAATAATCTGGCAAGAGTGTGCAAAGGTTAGCGATGAGCTAGCTGCTATCCTTACCAAGATGGTACGCTACCACTTTCAAGACCGTTATCAGTCTGTGAGCGAAGTACTGCAAGAACTTCAACTATTACCCCATAATTTTAATCTCTTCCAAGCAACCTCAGATGATAGACAGATAAGGTTAGAAGTAGACCTTGAAACTAAGCTACAGAAGGCCAACTTCGATCCCAATATTGATGATCTCGACCTCGATCCCTGGACTCCTTGGAATCCAGATGGATTTACTCAAGCAGACCAAGAAGAAACAAAGATAGCCCCAGAGGTTGAAGAGTCAACTTCAGAAGTAGTTTCCGAGCCAAAAAAGGCTTTCAAGCTAGTTTTCTCACAAGATTCCGAAGAGTCAGCTTCAGAAGTAGTTCCCGAGTCAAAAAAGGCTTTCAAACTACTTTTCCCAGAAGATTCCTTGGCACAACCAAAAGATTTAGAGCTAAGTACTACTCCTGTTGTTATGTATCTCAATAAATTCAAACTGCTTATAGGTGCAGGTCTTGCATCTGTACTTGTTGGTATATTCGCTGGTTATAGTTACATGACTCATAGACAGTATTCCTCGCAGGTAAAAGTAGCTTTAGAGAAAATCGAAGCACTAAAGTCAGCCAAAAAATATCAAGAATGCTTACTGCAAGCTGAAACATTTACTCAGAATCATTCAAATTTATATGCTCTAGTAGAAACTCTTCTCCATGAATGCCAGCAGGGTCAAAATGAAGGTCAACTAGATCGAGCGATCGAATTGGCAACACAAAGTAATTTTAAAGAAGCGATCGCTCTTGCTACTCAAGTTCCTGTAGCTAAAAATGCTCATTTAGAAGCACAAAAGCTTATATCTCAGTGGTCTGAACAAATTTTCCAAATTGCCAACAGTAAATATGAGGAAGGGAATCTCCAAGAAGCAATAGAAATATTATTGTCCGATATTCCTGATGATAGCCCTATGAACACAAAAGCAAAGATGACCATTACACAATGGAATGAAGAATGGGAACAAAATCAGACTCATCTGCAAGAAGCTCAGAAAGCAATCGATGAGAATCGCTGGCAGGATGCCATCAACACAGCTCAAAAAATCAGCGATCATAGTTATTGGCAGAAGCAAAGAGAACCAATTATCCAGAAGGCAGAAGCAGCCATTGCCTCCACTCCAACTACCTCTCAAAAAATATACCAGCCTAATTCTAGCTCAACTGCTCCTAGTTCTAGACCGGTTACTCGTTCCAGGTCAGTTCCTCGCTCTAGACCAGTTCCTAGTTCTAGACCAGTTCCTAGTTCTAGACCAGTTCCTCGCTCTAGCTCAACTGCTCCCCGTTCCAGATCGGTTCCTCGACCCACCATAATTAATCCTCGCCCCGAATCAAATCCTTGGATTTGTTTAAATAATCCCAATCCCAAATGCCGTAGGTAATATTAATAAGCTTGGACTCACCTAAGTTGCATACTCTCTGTTGCCTATTCCCTCTTGCCTATTGCCTTGACCAGAATTGAAGAATGCAGTTTAAATGCGTCTAAGCTTACGTAGTAGAAGCTCATCGATTATCTATTTGCGCTCGTTGTAACTTGCCCGAAAAATCTACATAGACAGTTTTCCACTCTGTAAATACATCCAAGGCTGCGCTTCCAGCTTCACGATGACCATTACCTGTTTGCTTTACACCACCAAAAGGAAGATGTACTTCTGCACCAATAGTTGGACCATTAATATAAGTAATTCCTGCTTCAATATCCCGCATTGCTTGGAAAGCCCGATTAACATTACTCGTATAAACAGAAGAGGATAAACCATAAGGAGTATCATTGATGATTTGAATAGCTTCTGCAAAAGAACTCACTTCGATTAGAGAAACTACAGGTCCAAAAATCTCTTCCCGGGCAACTCGCATATCTGGAGTAACCCCATCAAGGATAGTTGGTTCAAAGAAATAACCGTTGTTAAAACTTTCTCCCTTGGCAACTTTTCCGCCAATGACGACTTTTGCTCCTTCGTTGTGAGCAATTTCTAAGTAATCTCTCACTATTTTTAGTTGTGCCGAGTTTACTAAAGGTCCGACATCCGTATCTGGGTCTGTACCCGCACCGAGACGTAATTTACTAGTTTTTTCGACTAATCTGGTCGTAAATTCAGCTTTTATGTCTTTGTGTAATAACAGACGACTAGTGGCAGTACAACGCTGTCCTGTTGTGCCAAAAGCTCCCCATAAAGCCCCTTCTAAAGCTAAATCTAGATCGCCATCTTCCATGACAATTTGCCCATTTTTACCTCCCATTTCCAGACATACTCTTTTGTGGGTGCGTCCACAGGTTTCTCCTACTTCTGTGCCTGTCTGAGAAGAACCAGTAAATGAGACTAGATCGACATCGGGATGCTCTAGTAAGGAACGGCCAACTTCTTTTCCCGAACCATGAACTAAGTTAAATACTCCAGCAGGCAAACCTGCCTCAGCGAAAATCTCTGTTAGTAAAGTGGCACAAGCAGGAGTATCTTTAGCTGGCTTAAAAACAATAGTATTACCACAAACTAATGCGGGTAAAGCTTTCCAGCAGGGAATAGCAATAGGAAAGTTCCAAGGAGTAATTAAAGCGCAAACTCCTATGGGTACGCGTATAGTCATAGCAAATTTGTTCCCCAATTCTGAAGGAGTAGTTTGCCCAAATAAGCGTCTACCTTCTCCAGCATAGTAGAAAGCACAGTCAATTCCTTCTTGAACATCACCCCTTGCTTCAGCCAAAACTTTGCCCATTTCCCGACTCATCAGGTAAGCAAGTTCTTCTTTCTCTCGCAGTAGTAATTCTCCTATGCGCTGAACATATTCTGCTCTTTGTGGTGCAGGAACAATTCGCCAACTTTGATAGGCTTGACGCGCTGCGACTACTGCCTTATCTATATCGGCTACATTCGATCTGGGAAAAGTAGCGACTAACTCTTGAGAGTTGGCAGGGTTTCTACTTTCTAATCTATCGTGCGATCGCGCGGAAATCCAATTCCCATCAATATAATTGAGACATTTTATACTATTAGTCATAGCTCTTGCCCTCCTATACCGATATGTTAATAGATCAAAATAGGAGAGGATAAAATAAACAGAGATTATTTATTAGCTATTAGTCTCAATTCTGGAACTTCTGCTTTTGAGCAAGGATTAATCGGAAAAATTTTGGCTGTTCCTGCTGCCACTGATAAATTGACTTTAGTTCCTATATCTACTGAAACACCTGCACTAGTTCGCGCGTGTAATCTTTTGCCTGAAGCTGTTTCTAGACAATAGCGGTATTCTCGACCCAAAAATTGTCTTTCTTTGACCACTACTGCCGAATTTTCATCAGGAGTGAGCATAATATCTTCCTGTCGTAACATTAAATCAGCGCGATCGCAATTATTAATTACAGTAGATCTAGGAATTTTTAATTCACCAATTTCGGTTGTCCATACTTGCCCTTGCTTTTTCGCAGGAAGGAAATTGGCTTGAGTGACAAACTCGGCAACAAAACGAGATGCTGGTTGTGTATAGATAGATTCTGGTGTGCCTATTTGCTCTAACTTGCCTTGAGACATTACGGCAATTTGATCAGATATAGCTAATGCTTCTTCTTGATCGTGAGTAACAAAAATAGCTGATGTTCCTGCTGCTTTGAGGATACAGCGAATTTCTTCTCTTAGTCTGTGGCGTATTTGTACATCTAAATTACTTAAAGGTTCATCTAATAGAATTAGGGCTGGTTGGGGTGCTAATGCTCTAGCTAAAGCTATCCGTTGCTGCTGACCACCAGATAATTCATGGGGATAGCGTTTTTCTAGTCCTGCTAATCCTACTAAAGCTAGTACTTCCCCCACTCTTTGTTTAATTTGTTTGCTGTTACAACCTCTTTTTCTTTTTAAGCCAAAAGCAATATTATCTGCCACACTCAGATGAGGAAATAAAGCATAATCCTGAAATACCATCCCTGTGTTGCGCTTTTCGGGAGGCAGCCAATAATTATTACTATTAACTAATTGTCCTGCTAGTTTTATTTGTCCCTGGGAAACTTTTTCAAACCCAGCAATTATTCTCAATAGAGTGGTTTTACCACAACCAGAAGGACCTAGTAGTCCTAAGAGATCTCCTTGTTGAAGAGTTAAGCTAACATTGTCTACTGCTAAAGTAGAATTATTATTAAACTTTTTGGTAACACTTACTATTTCAAGAATTGCGGGTTGTTTCATCTGAATACACTTGGTGTAAATTGATCTAATGTATATACAGCTACTTATGTTAGTATTACATGCTGATGATTGTTGCCAAGCAATTATCTAGATTATTTTTAGAGAATCATTGTCAACATTTATGTAATTTAATATACCATTAAAGTCTTTCTTAAATAAGAAAGATTATCAAAAAATCTCGACATTTACAAATGCTTTAATGGTCGTTATATGCCAAAATGAGGTGATGATTCAGCAATCTTCTTCTTTTAATCATATCTCTGTTCTCAGTCGTGAATTACTGGCTGGACTAAAAGTTACTCCAGAAGGAAAGTATTTAGATGCGACGGTAGGTAGTGGTGGTCATAGTCAGCAAATTCTCTCGACAGCCGAAAAAGTTCAAGTAATAGCGATCGATCGCGATCGAAATGCTCTGGCAGCAGCTCAAGTTAAACTAGCAGATTACTATCCCCACCAAATTCAGTTTTGGCACGGTAACTATGCTGACTACCAACCCCAAGATGTACTATTTGATGGCATTATTGCTGATTTGGGTGTAAGCTCTCCTCAATTAGATACACCAGAAAGAGGTTTTAGTTTTCGTCACTCTGCTTCGTTGGATATGCGGATGGATCAAAGTCAGTCTCTTACTGCTGCTGAGATTATTAATCATTGGCAAGAGAAACAATTAGCTGATATTTTTTGGCAGTATGGTGAAGAAAGATTTTCTCGCCGTATTGCTCGTCAAATTGTGAGGGAACGTCCTTTTCAAGATACTATTGATTTAGCTAAGGCGATCGCTCGTGCTGTTCCCGCTAAATATCGTTACGGGAGAATCAATCCAGCTACTAGAGTTTTTCAGGCATTACGTATTGCTGTTAACGAAGAATTACAATCTTTAGAACGGTTTCTTGGGTTCGCTCCCTATTGGCTTAAACCAGAAGGGATTATTGCTATTATTAGTTTTCATAGTCTAGAAGATCGGATTGTTAAACATCGATTTCGAGACTGCGAGGCACTGAAGGTAATTACCAAAAAACCAATTATTGCCCAAGCAGATGAGCAGAAACTTAATCCTCGTTCTCGCTCTGCCAAGCTGAGATTGGCTCAAAAAACCAATCCTTAACTTTACCTTAACCCTGTTTTTACAAAAAAGAAATACAATTAACGTCGGGTTGTCTTAATCCTGGTATTAAATTATACTAAGCCCGTTATATAGTCAGCATTAATAGTCTCCGAATATTATCAAAACTATGATTTAGTCTGGTATTTTCCTAACCTTCCCTTCCTTGATTTGATATTTTCTTGTACTTAAAGGAGCAATCTTGCAACTGAATACGCCATCTCGTTTCAATGAAATACCCTGGATGTAATTGGTAGTCTAATTTGTCAAGTAGACTTATGTCTTTCTAGGATAAGGAATGTAAAACCGAGAGAAATTAGTTACTCATCAATCAATCAAGAAATTTTGATTGGTATTTAACAATAGAAGTATCGTAGCCTTCAGAAAACATATGTAAAGACTTTATTGATGATAAATAAATGACTTGGATAGATTTTGCACTTCGCCTTTTCTTAGCATTTGTTCTCGGTGTAGGTATCGGGATAGAAAGACAATGGTTAAAATCAAGATCTGTACTCAAAACAAATGTATTAGTTTGTTTGGGAGCAGCCATGTTTGTAATGATGGCAGCGATGATTCCTGGGGACAGTAGTCCAACAAGGGTTGCAGCCCAGGTAGTCTCTGGTGTAGGTTTTCTGGGAGCTGGGGTGATTTTAAGAGAAGGAGCTAGTGTCCGAGGGATTAATACCGCAGCTACTTTGTGGTGTGCTGCTGCTGTTGGCTCTCTGATAGGTTCGGGATTTTTGTTACAAGCCTATTTTGGTACTCTAGCAGTTGTAGGAGCAAATTTACTTTTAAGACCTGTAGTAGAAATATTCCAGTACAAAAAAGTAGATGAAAGTGTAATGATTCGCAGTGAATCAATTGATATCGAAAGAGGAGATATGAATGGCAATCAATTGCCATCAGAAACACAATTAGAAGAAGCTTTTGACGTAAACGAGGATTCAGAAACTAGATATCGTTGTCGTTTACTCTGTCAATCAGAAGCGGAAGCTCATGTACTTGCTTTACTTTTACAATCAGTTAGAGAAAAAGGACTGATATTAACTGCTATACACAGCAAAAATATAGAAGATGATGATATAGAAGATTTGACTGAAGTTGAGATTAAAGCAGATTTTACTTCGGAAGGGCGTAAAGATGAACTAGAAATGTTAGAGCAAGTTGTGAGTTTGTTAAAGCTCAAAGCCAGAGTTAATAAAGTTAGCTGGGAATTTATGAATCATCATAGATAATTGTTATTTTAATTATTCTTAATTATTATTGTGGGAATCGATCACGCTCAAATCAAAGCATTTGCTTATTCTTTAGGATTCCATAAAGTAGGAATTGCCTCCCTAAACAGCGAACAAGAAGATTTAGCTAGGGTTCGACTGCAAAAATGGCTTTCCCTCGGCTACCAGGCGGATATGGAATGGATGGCAAGTCCCAAACGCAGGGAAATCAAAGCCTGTATGCCAGAAGTAAGTTCTGTAATCTGTGTGGCTCTCAATTATTATACTCCTCATCAACATTCAGATAAGGGAGAATATGGCAAAATATCCCGCTATGGCTGGGGAAGAGACTACCATAAAGTAATGCACCAAAAACTCAAAAAATTCAGTAATTGGTTGCAAACTCAAGCGGAAAACGTCAAAACTCGCTACTATGCTGATACAGGACCTATACAAGATAAAGTTTGGGCAGAAAGGGCAGGAATAGGTTGGATTGCTAAGAATGGCAACTTAATTACTCGCGAATATGGTAGTTGGGTTTTTTTAGGGGAAATCCTCACCAATTTATCTTTAACTGCCGATCGACCTCATGCTGCCCATTGTGGAACTTGTACTCGCTGTTTAGAGGCTTGTCCCACCCAGGCGATTACTAAACCTTTTGTAATAGATGCCAATCGCTGTATAGCCTACCATACCATCGAAAACAGAGCCAAACAATTACCAGAATTTATGGCTGCCAAGCTGTCTGGTTGGGTAGCTGGTTGCGATATTTGTCAAGATGTTTGTCCTTGGAATCAACGTTTTGCTCAAGAAACAGATATTGCCGATTTTCAGCCTTACCCTGAAAACGTTAAGCCTAAGTTAACCGAATTAGCTAATATTTCTGAACAAGAATGGGATCGTCGTTTTCGGGCATCAGCTTTAAGAAGGATCAAACCTAATATGTTTCGACGCAACGCTTGTGCTAATCTAAATTCAGGGATCAATATATCTTGATACTATAATTTATACTTAATTTAAATTTAATTTACATTTATTTCCTGCGTTTACTCTTCACACACTTTTAGAATTCAATGAATGAGAAAATAATTGTCTTTGATTTTGACGGCACAATAGCCGATACTTACCACGCGCTTTTTAAGCTGGCTAACGAGTTAGCCGATGAATTTGGTTATAAACCTATTGCTCAAAGCGATTTATTCAGACTAAAAAACTTAAGTTCCTGGGAAATCATTAAGCAAGCGCAAATTCCCTTATTTAAAATTCCTTTTCTATTTAAAAGAATACAATCAGAATTAAGCAAAGAGATTAGTCAGATTGAGCTTTTTGCTGGTATTGAGACAGTTCTGTGTCAACTTAAATATCGGGGCTATCGATTAGGAATTATTACTTCTAATACAGAACAAAATGTTAAAGCTGTTTTAGCT
This sequence comes from Xenococcaceae cyanobacterium, assembly GCA_051439345.1. GTDB lineage: Bacteria > Cyanobacteriota > Cyanobacteriia > Cyanobacteriales > Xenococcaceae > JASJDJ01. The sequence goes on along the minus strand of JBFRWE010000364.1, from coordinate 24,391 downwards.
AATTATAAGTTGGATTCTCTATTTGAGTTTATCTATGCTGAGACAACCATTTTTGGCAAGCATAGAGTAATCAATGAAATGATTAGGAAAAAGAAAATTAATCGAACAGACATAATTTACATCGGGGATGAAACCAGAGATATTCGCTCGGCCCAAAAAAGTAAGATATCTGTAGTGGCAGTAGCCTGGGGATTTAACTCTAAGCAAGTTTTAGCCAAGCAGCAACCAGAATTTTTAGTAGAACAACCAGTACAATTGCTAGAAGCGATCGCTCGCTGGAATAACTCTTGGCAGACAAAAGTTCAGGGAAATTAAGAAAAAGCTAATAGTTATGAGCTATTAGCTTGCATTTTGGACTAAGGAAGATCGGAAATAGGTGTAAATTCATAGCCAGAAGAATGACGATCGCTCTTATCAACTTCTACCAGCTGAATACCTTCTAAGCGATCGCCTGAAGGAGCAAAGTGGATGTTGCTAGATGCACCTACAGCCACAAATTTTCTCTGAGAAAGAACTTTCTGTACACCAGTGCGAGTGGGATTTTCTGCTATGGCAGCAATTAAAGCTTCCGTAGCATCGTAAGCCGTTGCTGTTCTCCAGTTAACTGTTCCTCGCCAAAGCTGATAAGCATTTTTAACAAACTCTTCCTCAGTATGTTTCTGGATATGCCAGGGAATTGCTACCACCATCTTCTCTGCCAATTCACCACCAACTTCCAAAGTCTTAGGAGCATAAACATCGTCTCCTCCCAATAAACTGAGCCTTTGACGATTAACTTGCACGACTTGCAAAGCCTTATCCAGAGTGCCAGTATTAGCAGCTAGCATTAAAACTTCAGCTTCTCCTTCCAGAGATTGTCTTAGGCTTTGAGCAGCACTAAAATTATGACTAGACAAATCAAATTCCTGAACTACTCTTCCTCCTCCTAAAGAAACAGCAGTGGCAAACTCCGACTTAAGAGACTGACTATAGTTGCTCTTGGAGCTATAAAAAATAGCGACATTTTCCTTGTTGAGTTTTTCGAGCATATATTCAGCTAAAGCTCTAGCAGCGATATAATCACTAGGGACAGTCCGAAATACATAAGGACTAAAATTAGAGAGCTTCACAGAAGTGCTAATAGGAGATATGGTTGTTAACTGACCAGCTTCATAAATCTTGGCTGTAGCTAGGGTAACATCGCTGGCATAATGACCAACTACTCCTAAAATCTGAGGATCTTCGCTGAGTTTAGTTGCTACTTGCTTGGCTATATCTGGATCGTCATCATCGTTGATAATAACTACTTTCAGGGGAATACCGTTAATTCTCCCCTCCTGATTAATTCTATTTTGAGCTTGGGCAACTCCCCGCAAAATTTCTTGAGCAGCATTGACATTAGAGCCAATGGGAATGGAAACAGCGATCGTATAAGCTTCTTCCTGACCAATACGAGCATTATTGAGATAAATTAAGGATTCTGGATCGTTAGGCGAATTGAGTAAAGATTTTTCTAAGAGAGATTCAGCTTTTTGATAATTACCAGCAGCCAATTCAAATATTGCCAACTCTTTTTCTGGGGTGGTTACTTGGGAAATTAAAATTTTTTCCCCTTGACTAAATCGCTGAGGCAATTGACTATCAGTAACTGGCTGAGAGTCTGGAGCTTCTACAGTAGTAGTTGGCACAACAGGTTTATCTTTAGTATTCAACCAAAGAGGAATGGCAATTATCCAGGCGATGGTAATTAAGGTTAAATATAACCAGATTTGGGGGGGTGGCTGATAAAAACTCCGAATTTTATGATTGTCTGAAGATATTTTCTCCTCCTGTTTAGGAATATTAGTTGCTGCTACTTTGGAGACATCTTGTAGAGCTTCCATAGCTTGGGTAGCAGTGGGGAAACGGTCATTAGGATTGGGAGAAAGCATTTTATTTAATATCCATCCCAACTTATGATTAAGCTTAATCTGTCCCTGTAAATGCCACTGAAAACTATGAGCATCAATTAATTCTTGTGGCTCTTTACCTGCTAACAGCACAATAGAGGTTGCAGCTAAAGCATATAAATCGCTGTGATAATAAATTACTCCAGAAACAATCTGCTCAGGTGGAGCATAACCACTTTTTCCGAGGATTGTCCCTTGGAAAGATAAGCTTTTTTGGGCAGTAACTTCAACTAAAGAATCTACTTTATGGGCTGCATCTTTAATACTGCCAAAATCAATGAGCATTGCCAGTCCATCTGAGTTCCGTAACATGATATTTTCTGGAGAAATATCTCGATGAATTACCCCCAAAGAATGAATATATTCTAGGACTGGCAGCAGTTGATATAGTAGCTGTTGAATTTCCCCTTGAGTAAAACCTAGTCCTTTTTGATAGCGATTCTGAAAAATACTCTGGTAAGTTTGACCCTCAACATAATCCTGAACCAAAAATAATCGGTTTGTGTCTTGATGAGTGAAGCGAAATAATTCTCTAAATTTAGGGATATGAATATTTTTTAGACGGTAGAGTACTTCTGCTTCTCGCTTAAACAATTCTTCTGCTTTGGCTAGGGCAAGAGGACTTTGAAGTCTAGGGGCAAATTCTTTGAGTACGCATTTTTCTCTAAAGCGATTGCTATCCTCTGCTACATAAGTCCGACCAAAACCACCTTGTCCTAGCTGGTTTAAAATGCAATAACGAGCATTTAAAATATCGCCCGGATTAAGTGCGCTATACATGAGTCAAATTGATATTTTGTGTTGTACGGTACTTTGGTTAATTAAGTCAGCGCGCTAACTGCTTTGAATTCAAAAATTTTTTCGATCGCATTGGCAACTACTGTATCAGGGGTAGAAGCACCAGAGGTTACACCAATGGTAATTGAACCTTCAGGGAGCCAATTTTCTGCCACTTCAATTTCTTTACCTAAAGGTTTATGCTCAATTTTGCTTCTAGAGACAATTCTGGCAGAACTGTCAATATGATAGGAAGGGATGCCGTATTCCAGCGCAATTTCTTGTAAGTGAGTTGTATTAGAAGAGTTAAATCCTCCAATTACGAGCATTAAAGATAAGTCTTGTTTGACTAGATCTAGCATAGCATCTTGTCGCTCTTGCGTAGCATCACAAATTGTGTTGAAGCTCATGAAGTGCTGGTTTAATTGAGTTGGGCCATATTTTTGCAACATAGTTTGCTCAAGTAGTTTACCAATTTGTTCGGTTTCACTTTTGAGCATAGTAGTCTGGTTAGCAATACCAATTTGGCTTAAATCTCTGTCTGGATCGAAGCCATCAGAGTAAGCGCGATCGAACTTAGCCAGAAATTCTGCTTTATCTCCACCATTAAGAATATAGTTAACAACATATTCTGCTTGTTCTAGATTGAGTACTACCAAATATTTATCAGCAAAAGAACTAGTGGCGATGGTTTCTTCATGATTGTATTTGCCGTGAATAATGGAAGTATAGTCGCGTTTTTTGTGTTTTTCTACCGAATTCCAAACTTTAGATACCCAAGGACAAGTTGTATCTACAATAGTACATCCTTTCTGATTAAGCAATTGCATTTCTTCTACGCTTGCACCAAAAGCAGGAAGGATAACCACATCACCCTTTTCAACTACAGCAAAATCTTTTTTTCCCTCAACTACTTCGATAAACTCTACTGCCATATCTCGTAGATGTTGATTAACAGAAGGATTGTGAATAATTTCATTGGTGATCCAAATTCTTTCTGTCGGAAAGTGCTGACGAGTTTCGTAAGCCATAGCCACTGCTCTTTCTACTCCCCAACAAAAACCAAAAGCTTCTGCTAAATAGATAGTAACTTCCCCTCTGGTTAGACGGTAGTTATTATTGCGAATCGTTTGAATTAGATTACTTTGATATTCTGTATTGATTAATTCGGTTACTTCTGCTTCATGACCAAATCCCCGACGATGATAATTCTCTGATTGTTGTAAGGACCGTTTAAAAGCTTTGGTATCTAGTTTTTTGTTATTCATGTTGCTCAAGATATTAAGTTATAGGGAGAGATTATAAACAGAAAACCCACCTCCATTCTTAAATAATTTTAAGCTGAGAGATGGGTTAATATGCGTTTATTCAATTTAATTACAAGCTAAAACTTAGGATTTTGTGCCATTCCTCTCATATTACTAGGACGACCAATCAAAACATCTGACTCTTTAGCAAAGCCACTATAAGCTTCCATACCGTGTTCGCCGATATCCAAACCGTAAATTTCTTCTTCTTTAGAGACTCGCATCCCCAAAATCGCTTTAATTATTCCCCAGGTAATTAAGCTAAAAACGATAGTAAAAGCACCAATAGCTACAATTCCTTCAACTTGTATAATTAATTGACCAGGATTACCATATATGAATCCAACAATTGCATCTGCTGCACCAGCTTGAGTAGGATTATTAGGGTTGGCAAAAATACCTGCTGCCAAAGTTCCCCACATACCACAAACTAGATGGACAGAGATAGCTCCAACTGGGTCGTCAATTTTAATAAAATCAAAAAGGGCAACAGAGAATACTACAATTACCCCAGCAATTGCTCCAATTACTACTGCACTGAAATAATCAACGACATAACAGCTTGCGGTAATACCGACTAAACCAGCAAGAATACCATTGATCATCATAGATAAGTCTGGTTTACCATCCCTTAACCAAGAAGTAATAGTAGCAGATACACCGCCAGCAGCAGCAGCCAGGTTAGTAGTTACCGCAATAAATGGTACTGCTTCATTGGCAGCCAAATTAGAACCTGGGTTGAAACCAAACCAACCAATCCAAAGAATTAAACAACCCAAAGTAGCTATGCTCATATTGTGACCAGGAATAGCACCAATACGACCATTTTTGTACTTTCCTTCCCTAGCACCTAATAAAGCAGCCCCCACTAAAGCAGCCCAACCACCAACAGAGTGAACTACTGTTGAACCAGCAAAATCATAAAATCCTATACCTTTGAGCCAGCCACTAGTACCCCAAACCCAGTGTCCAGTAATAGGATAAGCAATAGCAGTTAGCAACACACTAAAGATGAGAAAATCAATAAATTTAATTCTTTCAGCTACTGCACCAGAGACAATTGTAGCTGCTGTTCCGGCAAAGGCAGCTTGAAACAAAAAGAATACAGATACAGGTAATCCTGTAGGAAATGGCTCTAAACCATAAGTTGCTGGTTCACCACTGAGAAAGAAGCCTTCCGATCCCCAGAAATAATTTTCTGTTCCACTGAACATGATCGAAAATCCAATTGACCAAAAAGCTAGAGTAGTTAAAGCAAAGACAATTAGATTTTTGGCAAGAACACTAACAGCATTCTTTTGACGACAGAATCCAGTTTCGAGCATGCCGAAACCCGCATTCATAAAAATTACCAGGATCGCTGCAATCAAAACCCAAATGGTATTGAGAGTTCCCTGTATTTGTTCTAAGCTAAGGGATTCACTACCTTGAGCCGTGGCAGCAGTACTGCTAATAACCACAATAATTGCAGCCAGAGGAATACAAGCTAGCCAAGGAAAAGAAAAGAATCTACGACCATTGTTTAAGGGTTCGAGATAAGATAGGAATCTTGCTCCCAAATTCGCTCGAGCATCTTGCTTCAAAGATTTTTTTGAAGAGAAAATAGTTTTGGACATAATTTACCTACTTGTTATGATTGCCACTAATAGAAGTCAAGATTATAGAAATAATAATCTACTTTGATCTAAATAAAGGTAAGATAATTGTCTCTTTTTCCTGACGCACCGCTTTTACGTCAGTGTAACGGTGACTTATGTAGAATGTAGCATGCTACGTTTGTACTGAACTCCTGAACACAAAACTACTAATGTTCAAAAAAATCCTGTCTATTATCAAACCCTATTTACGCTGGTTTATTTTAGGTGGTACTCTATTTTTTCTCCTCTCAACTCTCAAAAACCATTGGCAGGAAGTAACAGCAGTACAAATTGATTTAACAGGATGGCTAATGTTAACTGCTGCTTTGGGGGTAACTCTACTGGCTCATATTTGGTCTGGTTGGGTGTGGACTTGGATTTTAGCAGCTTTTCAGCAATCTTTGGGCGGATTGCAGGGAATTTGCGTTTATTTAACTACTAATATTGCTAAATACTTACCTGGTAATGTCTGGCATTTTTATGGACGTATTGCTGCCGTCGCTAAATCAGGTGGCTCTCTAGGGGCAGCTACTCTTAGTGTCCTGTTAGAGCCTTTATTAATGGCATCCGCAGCCCTTTTAATTGCCTTAGTAAGTACAGGACTAGGTTGGCTCAAAACCGATGTTAGTCTCGAAATTGGGATTTTACAGATACCTCAACAGCTACAGATAGCTATGCAAATAGCTGGTTTAATCACTGTGTTAGTAGGAATTCATCCCCGTATTCTCAATCCGCTTATGCACTGGTTGAGTCGGAGTAAAGGTGATGCCCAAGCAGCCAAAACAGTGAATCTTCATAGTTATCCTTTAGTTCCCTTACTGGGAGAAATTGGCTTTTTGATTTTTAGAGGGACAGGATTCTTGTTAACTTTAATGGCGATCGCCCCTATTTTATCCCATCAAGTTCCTCAACTAATTAGTGCTTTTAGTTTTGCCTGGCTACTAGGATTAGTTGTACCTGGCGCACCAGGAGGTATGGGGATTTTTGAAGCAACGACAATCGCTCTACTCGATAGTTCTCAGTTTTCTCCCGCAACTATTCTCACCACAGTAGCTTGTTTTCGGGTAGTTAGCATTTTAGCAGAAGCGATCGCCGCACTAATTGCTTGGTCGATCAATAGAGCGACACAAATATAGTTAATTATTTGAGATTGTTAGTAGTTAGTCGTAACTAATCACTCTAAGGCATCACTGTTAAACCGCCAACACAAACTAATATTCCTGGTTCTAAATTCAGTTGTTCGATGACTACTTCTGTCCCTAAATCTATTAATAAGCGATCGACTTTAAAAGTAAATAAATCCGATAATCCTTCTATATGTAGAGGGAAAAAATTTAACGTATGAGCATTAGCCAAAGTTAATCCACTATATATTTTTAGCGGATTTATTTGTTGGCTATGATTCTCCTGAATAGTTCCTGCGATAATTATTTTTTCTTCCTCCAGAGAAATTTGTTGCCAGTGAAGGGAATAATAAGATAGTTTTTGTTGAGGATTATCAACTCCATTGGCTTCTAATATCTGACATAATAAATCTGTTAAACCACTCAATAACAAAGAAGATGACAAAGATGCTTGTAAGTTTTCCTCTTTGATAGTTAAATTCCCCTTAATAGGAATTGGTTCTAACAATCTTAGAGCTTTACCTTTTATGACTTGGGAAAGATTGATACGAATATTAGAACCTTTTAGTTGAACTTGATGAAGATGTAGTCCCTGATAAACAGCATAATTACTAGCAAGACAAACGTAAGGAACATAACCTTTAAGAATCTGATTATTGTCACTAGCAATGTCTAATTCTAAATCTTCTGCGGTTTCAACTTGTGTTTCCAACCATAATTTAACTGCTTTAGAAAGTATCTTACTAATCATCAAATTTACAATGCTCAAATATATTTAAGTTTTCATATCTATAAGTAAACATCAATGGCAGAGAGAATACAAAAAATTTTATCTCGGTGGGGAATTGCTTCCCGTCGTCAAGCCGAAAAAATTATTCTGGCTGGTCGGGTAAAATTAAATGGTCGAGTCGTGCAATTAGGAGACAAAGCAGATTTAACTATAGATAATCTAGAAGTAGATGGAAACAAGATTAACATTCAAAATCGACCACAGTTAGTTTATCTATTACTCAATAAACCTGCTGGTGTTGTGTCTACTTGTGACGATCCTCAAAATCGTCCTAAAGTTATAGATATATTACCTGCTAAACTAAGAGAAGGACAAGGAATCCATCCAGTGGGTAGACTTGATTTTGAATCTACTGGTGCATTGCTTCTCACTAATGATGGCGACTTAACTCTTACCCTCACTCATCCTAGCTATCATCTACCAAAAACTTACCGTGTTTGGCTAGATAAACCTCCCAATCAAAATGATTTGAATCGTTGGCGTACGGGAGTAATGATATCTGGTCGGAAAACTTTACCTGCTCAGGTAAAAGTAATTAAACAACAGCAAAAACATACTTTAATTGAGGTCATTTTAACTGAAGGTAGAAATCGTCAAATTCGCCGTATTGCAGACCAACTAGGCTTTAAAGTTTTAGAACTTCACCGCACTAAGATTGGCTCTATTAGTCTTCAATCTGCTGGTGGTTCGATACTCCCTATTGGTCATTATCGATATCTACAACCCACTGAAATTAATCTACTTAAAAATAGTAAAAATAAGTTTAATTCAAAATTATTTCAATTAGCTGCACAAAATTAGGAGCTTATCTTATGGGAGATAAGAATAAAAAAGTTAGTTCAAATCAACAAGAAAAACTAATAAAAATAGGTGCTTATTTACATCGAATTAGAATAGAAAAGAATATTTCCTTAGCTAGGATAAACAAAAAAACTTTGATACCCTATCGTTTACTTCAAGCCATTGAAGCAGGAAAAATAGATGATTTACCCGAACTGTTTTACACAAAAGCCTTAATTAAAAAATTTGCCAGAGCGATCGATGCTAAAGAAATAGACTTACAAGATTTAAATGAACTAGAAAAAGATTTATCTTCCGATTCAAAAGTGTCTAATAGTCGTTGGTATTTTCCTTCCTTTCAAATTAAACCATTTCATTTATATTTATTCTATATATCATTAATAACTCTGTCAGTTAAGGGTATAACAAATTTTGTAGAACGTCCCATAATTGTCAATAGAATTGAAGTTGCTAAACAAATTCCCCTGGAATCTCCCGTAACAATTAATCGTCCTTCTCCAGCACAAACTGCAACTCTAGTATCTCAGTCTCCTATTCCCCAATCAGCAGTAGTCAATATTACTCTGAGAGATGAATGTTGGTTAAAAGTTGTGGTAGATGGCAAAGTTGAATTTGAAGGAACTTTGCCTAAAGGCACTAATCGAACGTGGAAAGGGAAAAAAGCAGTGACTATTCGGGCAGGTAATGCAGGAGGAGTGTTTATTACTTTTAATAATGGGCAAAAAAAGTTACTAGGAAAGCCAGGACAAGTAGAAGAAGTTACTTATACAGTTAATTAAATCGATATAAATCAAGCTAAAAAATGGCGATCGCTTTACTTACAACTTTTTATCTGTAAGTTTAAAGCGATCGCCGTTTGTTTGTTAGCAATAATGTGCTATGTACTGGCTCAGACTACTAGAAATATTGTTCTAAATTTTTAGTCTGAATTATCCCAACCAATTTATTAGGGATGGAAAAGAAGATCTGGATACATACTGTTAAATACGATTAGCCACACAGCAGTTATTGATAACCAGACAAACATGATTACGGGAGCTAACGAAAGAAATTTGAGAAGATTTTCCATGAATTATTCTCCAACATTGTTAAATTGAACTTGAGGAGGTTAACGCAGCTTTCTGAGCTTGCATCAGAAAGAAGGTTAACTAGCGAGGTGAAATGGGAATTTCGGAGTCTTTCACGAGCAATTTACCACTAGTAAATTCACCAAGGGCTAATGCAGGCCAAGCACCAGCAGCAATCATACTCTTGATAGCTAAAGGAAGATCGAGAATAATTTCTTTCATCTCTGGATTCTTTTCGCTACGAATAGCGATTAAGTAGGAACGACCAGCCCACCCAATACAACCAGTGATATAGAGGAAGAGAATACTAGGAATAGTGAAATCTCCTACATGAGACCAACGACCATCTACAATCAGATGAGGATAGCCTTCAGGACCGCAAAGTGCTTCCGCATAGCGTTCTGCTCGAAGTTGACCAGAATTAGGGTCGGCGGTAGTGTTGCGGAAACTTTGGGATTTTTGCTGGAAAGCAGGAGTGTCGGCACATTTAGTCAATCCAGCAACCCCATCAGCCGAAGCAGATGGAGCAAAGTTAAACCACAAGGTAAAAACTAGAATTAAAGCAAACAATCGTCGCATGGATATGTTTCCTTTCGTTACAGAAAATAAGGTTTTTGTTCAAAAGCGTAAAAATATCGTTTATACCCAGAAGCAATGTTACTCTGACAGGATAGTCGAGTAACATTGCTTCTAAGAAGTAAAGATACTCTTTTAGATAAACTTATCAAAGGATGGCTACAATTTTAGCAATCGAAACAAGTTGTGACGAAACTGCGGTGGCAATCGTAAAGAAGCGTAAAGTTTTGAGTAGTATTGTTGCTTCTCAGATCGAATTGCATAGTACTTATGGTGGAATTGTTCCCGAATTAGCTTCCCGTCAACACTTAGAGACTATTAATTATTGTCTTAGTGAAGCTTTAGCAGAAGCAAGGTTAAATTGGCAAGAAATTGAGGGTATTGCTGCTACCTGCGCTCCTGGGTTAGTTGGTGCATTATTAGTAGGGATGACAACAGCTAAAACCTTAGCCATGCTCTACAACAAGCCTTTTTTGGGAGTACATCATCTGGAAGGACATATCTATGCCTCCTATTTAGCGCAAGAGCAACTTAAACCACCTTTTTTATGTTTACTAGTCTCTGGTGGTCATACTAGTATCATTTATGTTAAAGATTGCGGTCATTACGAGATGCTAGGCTCTACGAGAGATGATGCAGCAGGAGAAGCATTTGATAAGGTGGCGCGATTACTCAAGCTAGGCTATCCAGGAGGGCCTATTATCGATCGATTAGCACAGCAAGGCAATCCTCAAGCTTTTAAATTACCAGAAGGCAAAATCTCTTTACCAGAAGGCGGTTATCATCCCTACGACTTTAGCTTTAGTGGGTTAAAAACAGCCGTACTGAGGTTAACCCAGAAGTTAGAACAAGAACAAGATTCGCCCTTACCAGTAGAAGATATAGCTGCTAGTTTTCAAGCAACTGTAGCCAAAGTATTAACCAAAAGAACAGTTCAATGCGCCTTAGATTATGGAATTAATACTATTACTATTGGCGGTGGTGTGGCAGCTAATAGTGGCTTGAGGAAAAATCTTTTAGCTGCTGCTAAAGAACACAATCTGCAAGTTTATTTTCCCCCTTTGAAACTTTGTACTGATAATGCAGCTATGATTGCTTGTGCAGCCGAAGCTCATTTCGATCGCGGACATAGATCTAGTTTGAATTTAGGAGTAGAATCTCGCCTGGCAATCACTAGGGTTATGGAGCTGTATCAAGATTATGAATGAGAATAAGTTAAGCAGCCAGTTGATGGGAGAGGCGATCGCTCTATCTGAAGAAAGCGTTCGCTCGGGAAAAGGAGGGCCATTTGGGGCAGTTATTGTCAAAGAGGGAAAAATTATCGCTAAAGCCCACAACCAAGTAACTTTAACCAACGATCCGACAGCCCATGCTGAAATTGTAGCCATCCGTGAAGCCTGTAGAGTGTTGCAAACTTTTAACCTCAAAGGATGCGAACTATATACAAGTTGTGAACCTTGCCCCATGTGCCTCGGAGCGATTTACTGGGCTAGATTGGACAAAGTTTACTATGCCAATACTAAAGCCGATGCTGCCCAAATTGGATTTGACGATCACTTTATCTACGATGAGTTACAATTACCACTAACTCAACGCCATCTTCCCATGATTCAACTGATGCCAAAAGAAGCCTCGATCGCCTTTCAAGAGTGGGTAGAGAAAAGCGATAAAGTTGAGTATTAACAATTAGGTAAAGCGATAAACCAGAAAAACGCCCAGTGCCACCATCGCCCCTCCCAATCCTATTGACCAGGTTAAGGGATCGCCTAATAGCCAGTTACTCAAGCACAAGCCCGTAATTGGTGAGATAAAGAGAAAAGCAGAAACAGTACTGGCATGGTAACGACGAAATAACTCGGCTCGAACCACAAAAGCGATCGCGTTGACCGCTAGACCCATATAAACAATACCCCACCAAGATTCAGAAAACGGAGGAAAAATTAAGGGAGACTCCACAATCGAGACAACTAGCCAAAAAAAAGGGACACTCAATACCATTTGCCAGAAAGTTGCTTGAAGAGGAGAGACATAGCTTGTCACAGTGCGAATGTGTAGGATAATCAGTCCTAGTAAAGCGGAAGCTAGAAGCATTAAACTATCTCCGAGCCAACTGAGTCCTGATAAGGAAGATAAGCGATCGCTAAACACGGTGACAACACCAGCTAGAATCACACCTAATCCAGACAATTTTCGCCAACCGATTTTTTCTCTACTAGGAGTAAAGTAATTAAAAACCACCACAAACAGCGGGTGCATGGCAATAAAAATGCTCGCTCGACTGGCTAAAGTGAACTGTAAACCGATTAAAGCTGTGCCATTAAAGAGGACAAACAAAATAGCTGAAATAATGTGGAGTCTCCAGATTATAGGATCGGGTACTTGCCATTCTCTATCTGTAAACCAAGAATAAATCAATAGGGCAATGCTAGAGAGAGTAAAAGCTAAGGCAGCACAAAGCATTGGCGGAAATTGTTGCAGCGCGATTTTACTGGCAACTTGATTTCCGCCAAAAAGAACACAAGTAAATAAAGCGATCGCAACTGCACTCAGAGGCATAGAAGATTTATGGCTAGAAAATGTTTTATCTGGCATTATTTCTGTTCAAGGATTTTGCCATTGATTTCTTGCTTGCAGAATTTGGGCAGCTATAGAGATAGCAATCTCTTCTGGTGTATGGCTGCTGATGGGAAGCCCTACAGGTGCATAGAGGGTAGCTAGGACACTTTCACTTACGCCTACTTGTTTCAATTGCTCGAAGATAGTCGCAATCTTGGCATGACTCCCCATTACGCCGATGAAAGGAAAGGGGAACGAAGCAACTCCTAATAAAGCACGGATATCTGAGGGGAAATCAGTTGTCATGACCACGACACAAGTTAATTGGGGAAAGAGAATGGCAGCACCTACTTCTTGATAATCTTCGACAATTTTGACAGACTGTGCATAAGTATTCTGAGTTAAGGTTGATACTTCTTTTCTAGTATCAAATACCAGCACATTGTAATCCAATTGAGACATGACTCTCGATAGTGCCAAAGAACAATGTCCACCTCCGATAATGGCAATTCTTTGGTGATTGAGTAACTGTTCTTCGTATGTCCAACTTTCTGATTCTTGGATTAGCTGAATTGCTGGTTGAGTTAAATTGACTGGTTTTTCTACTACAGACATTCCTGATGAGTCGATCGACAAAGAGCCAGAAATATCTCTTTCAACAATAGAAACCACTTTTTCGATGATTTCTCTGTCTTTTGATGGTTGACACAAGTAATAGAGATTGGTTTGGCTTCCAGAACAAATCATGCCTGACTTTTCCCCAGAACCAGAAGTGCGATGGAAGAGAGTCTGAATTTCTGGCTTGAAGTCTTCCTGGGTGAGAATTTCTTTAGCGCGATCGATCAGCTTGTATTCCATAATGCCACCGCCGATAGTGCCATAAGTTTCACCAGTTTCAGCAACCCAGAGTTTTGCACCTGTTGTTCCTGGAGAACCTAGGGTATGGTGGGCGACCAGGGCGAGGAATACTTTTCGATTTTCGGAGAGCTTGTGGAGTAATTTTTTCCAAAATTTCTCGATCGATCTCATTTATTTTCTTGGGAAAGTAAAGGTTCTAACAAAGCAAGTAAATCGGGAATATCTCTAGCTGATGTTTTCCAAACTTCCTCTAAATCTACGTCATCGTATTCATGAATTAAATTATCTCGCATTCCTGCCATTAAAGACCAAGGAATTTCTGGATGTTTCTGGCGTAATTCTTGAGAGAGTCGTTTCACTGCTTCGCCAATGATAAGGAGTTGATACAAAATCGCCGATTGAGTTTTATCATCTTGAAGAAAGGCAGTTTTATGCAAATTTCCTTTAAACTTCAGAACCTGTTTGGCAGCCTTACAAATATCTAAAAGTGTTGCAATATCTCTATTACTTGACATAGATAATTTTTGCCGTTTCTAAGATTTCTCGACGACGAATCCAATTTTGGCTGCGCTCGATCGCTCGTTTACTCACTAGATCTACTCTACGTCCTAAAATATTGGCTAATTCTTGCTGCATTTGAACATGGTCAAATAAACTCCAATCGGCATCGGGGCTAAAAGTAACCAGCAGGTCAATATCGCTGTCAGGACGAAAGTCATCCCTTAGAACTGAGCCAAATAATGCTAATTCACTAATCTTCCAGCGATCGCTAAAGTCTTTGATTTTATCTTCTGGTAGCCGAATTTGTAGATTAGCCATGATTCAGATTATTGAAATTGAACATTATCAGATCCGAGCGATCGCTATTGAACTAGCTATTTTTGGTAGATAATTTGGGTTGGAAATTAAAATTCTTCTTTTTCCATATATTCAGCTATTTCTTTGAGTTCCTCTGCATATAACTCACACAAAACCCTCTCTGATGTAAGGGGAGATGTCAAGGCAAAATCTATATTAGGCTGAAAAGCTTTCATCGCCTGACGAATGGCAAAAAACACCCCAATCCCATACATAAAAGGCGGTTCCCCTACAGCTTTCGAGCCATAGGGTGCGGGAGAATTATCAGTATTTTCTAGAAACTTAATATCAATGCAATCAGGCATAAAATAAATATCGGGTACTTTATAATTTGCCAGGTTATTGGCAAGCAATTCTCCTTTTTTATTGAACTGTAAATCTTCAATGGTCATCCAACCCAAACCTTGCGCTAATCCTCCTTGTACTTGTCCAATATCCACCAGTTCGTTGACCGATCGCCCTAAATCGTGAACAATTTTTACGGCATCTATTTGATATGTTCCCCGCAAACAATCTAGGGTAACTTCCACAATTGCCAGACCACAGACATGATAGGCAAAGGGATTTCCCTTTTCTCGATCTCGATCGAATTCCAGTCCAGGTGTTACATAAAAAGCATGGGCAGAAAGATTAATACGAGCAAGATTAGCTGCTTTCGCTAAATAGTCCCAAGTTAAATCGGTTTCTTTTCCTGCATAAACAACTTTTTCCTTGGCGATCGCAATTTTGTCTACATCATTTACCCCTAATTCTTTTGCTGCTAAAGCTTTAAGGCGGTCTAAAATTTGCGCGATCGCCAGTAAGGTGGCATTCCCGTTTAAATCGGTTGTTACACTAGCAGCACTAGCCGACATATTAGCGATGCGAGTAGTGTTGGTACTCTCAATTTTGATGCGCTGCAAACCAATGCCAAAAGCTTTAGACGCGATCGCCGCAATTTTGGTACTTAAACCCTGTCCCATCTCTACCCCACCTGTAGTAACACTCACGCTACCATCGGTATAGACATGAACTAAGGCACTAGCTTGATTGAGAAAGCTTGCCGTAAAAGCAATGCCGAAGCAAATGGGCATAACAGCATAACCTTTTTTCGTCTCAAAATGACTGGCGTTGTGTTGGTTAATGCGCTCGCGGATAGCTGTTAAGTTGTAAGTCTGTTCTGCTTCTAACCAAGTGCGACGTAGGCTGTTAGTTTTTATTTTTTGTCCATAGGAAAAACTATCTTCCGATTGCAGGAGGTTTTGCCTTTGGATTTCTTCGCGGGGAATACCTAGATTTTCAGCTACTTTCGCGATCGCACTTTCGATGACAAACATTGCCTGGGGTCCGCCAAACCCGCGCATTGCCGTATTTGGTGGCAAATTAGTGCAGCAAGAAACAGCGAATATAAGGGTATTGGGGATAAAGTAAGCATTAGTACTATGAAATAGAGTTCTTTCTAAAACTGCCGTTGAGAGATCGGCATAAGCACCTGCGTTTTGATAGTGTTTGACTTCGTAAGCGAGAATTTTACCCTTATTAGTTACCCCAATCTTATAATCGGAGGAGTAGGAATGGCGTTTTCCCGTCATTTTAAGATCATCTGCGCGAGATAAGACCAACTCTACGGGTTTGTGAGTATGCCAAGTTGCTAAGGCTGCTAAAGAAGCCCAGTGGGTTGCTTGCTCTTCTTTTCCGCCAAATCCACCTCCTAAGCGTTTAACATCTACTTCCACAGCATGACAGGGTAAACCTAACATCTGAGCAATGGTTTTCTGGGTTAGAGTCGGGTTTTGGGTTGCTGAATAAACCAGCAGGTTTTTCCCTTCGAGGGGAATAACCCGCGATCGTTGAGTCTCTAAATACAGATGTTCTTGTCCGCCAACTTCACAGTTTCCCTCCACAATTAAATCGCATTCTGACCAGGCACTATCTACATCTCCTAAGACAAAGGTTCTGGGAGTGCCGATAATTTGTCCTTGGCTAAAAACTTCTCGCGGATCGACAATAATGGGAAGTTCCTTGACTTCCAAACAAATTAGTTTTGCAGCTTTTTGAGCGATCGCTCTTGTTTTGCCCACAACTACGGCAATAGGTTGTCCTCTATACTGCACCTCATCTTTTACCAATAAAGGACAATCGGCAATAATCGTTCCCCATTGGTTACTCTCTGGAATATCATCTGCGGTAAATACAGCGACAATTCCCTCTAATGCTAGAGCATCTTTAATTTCTAAGGATAAAATTTTGCCATGAGCCACAGGGGAGGCAAAGACTGCTGCATAGAGCATTTCGGTGGGGAGGGGCAGATCGTCAACGTATTCAGCCTCTCCCCTAACATGGTAGATAGCGTCAATTCGTTTCATGGAAGTCTTTTAAGGAGATAAATTTGGGAAATATTTTGGTAAAGTGGGCTATTAAGAGTTGTCGGGCTAAGAGTCGCTTGTAAATAGCAGAACCGTGAATATCACCGATCGGCGATATTTCCTCTTGCAGGATTGGCACAGCACCTTTCACAGTTTCTGGAGTTACTCGTTTGCCAATGAAGTAATTACTGGTTTGTTTTAAAAACAGGGGAATAGGAGCAACCCCACCCATAGAAATTGAGATTTCATCGATCGTATTGCCATCACAACGAATGGCGTTCGCCGAAGGCGCAGCTACGCTGAGCGCACTATTAACCGCAGCACAATCTAGATACTGACGTTTAGTGATTTTTTCACAATTAAATTTCGTTACCGAAGTAGGGATTGCAATAATAATCTCTGTCAGAATTTCAGACGGTTTTCTAGTTGTTTTCTTATAACCTTGGAAAAAGTCTCTCAGAGGTACTTTACGGATATCATTTCCGACCTGTAAAACCAGATGGGCATTTAAGGCTAAGAGGAGAACGCAGACATCGCCGATAGGAGAAGCAGTAATAATATTTCCCCCTACAGTGGCACGCTGGCGAATTGTATGGGAGGCAATTCTCTGGATGTAAGTTTGAATATGAGGAATAAGCTCGATAATCGCAGGATGGTTAGCAAAGTCGGCGAAGGTTGTCAGTGCGCCGATATGAATACTATTTCCCTCAGTTGTAATTCCCTTCATCTGGGGAGATTGATTTAAAAACCTTATTGCCGATTCTGCCAGAATATCCCCTTGTTGCACGTAAAGATCCGTTCCTCCCGCAATAGTAAATTCTGGTGAGGCTCGATCATTATTTGATTCTGTAAGCGATGGTGGCAAATGACGCAGATGATCGGGAATATCGCGGAAATATTCGGGTAAGATGCCCTGATCGATCCAAGTTTCTAGGTTATTAACTTCTTCATTACCAAGAGATTGCACTAACTCACTACCAGCACGTTTAATCGCACCATAGCCCGTACAGCGACAGAGATTGTTATTAAGAGCAATTTTAATCCCTGCTTCATCGATGTCTTTTTCACTGGCTAACAGATATCCCGTTAAAGACATAACGATTCCAGGTGTACAGAAACCGCATTGGGTTGCACCGTAATCTACCAATACTTGCTGGATGGGAGAAAGCTTTTCTTGGTTTAATCCTTCAATAGTAACGAGATGCTTTCCTGATAAGTCCCCTAGAGGTAACAAACAAGAGAGGACAGTTTTATAAACCAGTTTTTCTCCTTGTAATTCTCCTACCAGTACCGTACAAGCACCACATCCCCCTTCTTTGCAACCTTCTTTTGTTCCCGTAAGTCTTTCTGATAAGCGCAGATAGTCTAGTACGGACACACCTAGAGGTTGGGAGGTACAGACGGCGCGATCGTTGAGGATGAAGTGGATTTGATCGGTCATGGTTAAAGCGATCGAGCTTTCGTGCTTCTCTTTACTTGCTCTTAACTATTATTCTCAACTAAGGCGCATTGCAGTAAGGCGAAAACTCAGTGAAAATTTACATAAACAAGAGAAAATGCTTGATTTTATTAAGTTTTGTGGAAATATTATGCTCAATCTTTATCAGGCGATCGCCAATCCAGAAATTTTTCTCTTACTGAGGGTAATTTGTATCGTCGGTATTTTAGCGATCGCACAGAATCTCTTTAGATAATCTTTTCCCTAAAAAAACCACAACTTAAAAGTTGTGGCAGGATAACAAAAAGGAGAACAAACAATGATTTTTCCATAGTTAGTTTTCAACTAAAAGGAGAAACAGTTGTATTGTCTTATAAATTTAGCTTACATACTTTTTGGTCTAGAAAGTTGGGTTAAATTGGGGCATTTTTCAATTGAGATAAATTCAGTGAGTTGGGATAAATTGAGGTTAATCAAGGTCTAGCAATCCGATTTAAATAATGAATGATTCCCTCAATTCTGGGTACAAATTTCAAGCTGGTGGAAGTCTTCCTGCTGATGCACCTACCTATGTTGAGCGCAAAGCAGATTCTGAGCTTTATGAATCTTTGTTAGCAGGAGAGTATTGTTATGTTCTTAATTCACGACAGATGGGTAAATCCAGCTTGCGGATAAAGACAATGAGCAAGTTGCAAACACGAGGAATAAACTGTACAGAGATTGAGTTGAGTGGAATTGGTAGCCAAGAAATTACTGCACAACAATGGTATGGCGGAATTATTCAAGAGTTAATTAGTGGTTTTGAGTTAAAAGTTAATCGGCGGATTTGGTTGCGAAAAAGGGATGATTTATCGCCAGTCAAGCGTTTGGGGGAATTTATTGAAACAGTATTATTGCCCCAGAGCGATCGCCATATTGTGATTTTTATTGATGAAATTGACAGCGTACTTAGTTTAAACTTTTCCACTGATGAATTTTTCGCTTTAATCCGCAATTGTTACGATAAAAGAGCAATTAAGCCTGAATATAGAAGATTAAGCTTTGTCTTGTTAGGAGTAGCTACTCCCTCAGATCTGATTCAAGCTGAAAATGCGACTCCTTTTAATATTGGCAAAGCGATCGATCTCAAAGGATTTCAACTGGATGAAAGTGTTGCTTTAGTTAAAGGATTAGAAGGAAAAATCAAAGCCCCTCAAACTATTTTAAAAGAGATACTGTATTGGACTGGAGGACAACCTTTTTTAACCCAGAAACTATGTTTGTTGGTATCTCAATTAGTGAAAGAAGAGAGTAGCAGAAGCACAGAGGCAGAGGAAACAAGAATAACAGGCAACCAAAAGCCAGAAAAGAATGATTTTTTCCCGAAAAATAGCCAACAATTTATTAGGCAGCTTGTTCAATCTCGCATCATTGATAATTGGGAATCTCAAGATGAACCAGAACATCTGAGAACCGTGCGCGATCGCCTTTTAAGAAATTCTCGCTCTAGCATAAGTTTGCTCAAGCTATATCAAAAAATTTGGCAAAGGAAAAAAATAAAAGCTAAAAACTGCCAAGAACAGCTAGAATTGCGCTTATCAGGCTTAGTAACTCAGGAGCGGGGGAATTTAGTTGTCAAAAACCCTATTTATAAAGCTGTTTTTAATTCTAATTGGGTTAGACAACAACTCAATCAACTCGAACCCAACACTTCAGTACCTCCTCTTTGGACTGTATTTTTAGCAAGTCTTTTAGTCACCAGCATAGTTATAGGAATGCGATCGCTTGGCTGGTTGCAACCTTGGGAACTTCGGTCTTTTGATTGGTTAATGCGAATGCGTCCCAATGAAGGGCTAGATCGAAGATTATTATTAGTAACAATTACAGAAGATGACGTTCAGTCTCAACCTGTAGCAGAAAGAGGGGCTGTTTCTTTATCTGACCGCTCTCTAAATCGACTTTTAGCCAAATTAGAACAGGCTAAACCGCGAGCCATTGGCTTAGATCTCTATCGTGATTTTCCTGTAGGAGAAAAGTATCGAGATTTGGCGACTTGGATACAACAGAGCGATCGCTTCTTCATTATTTGCCGATATGGTAATCCTGGTGTTCCCCCACCTCCTGAAGTTCCACCCGAACGTCAGGGATTTAATAA
This sequence comes from Xenococcaceae cyanobacterium, assembly GCA_051439345.1. Taxonomy (GTDB): domain Bacteria; phylum Cyanobacteriota; class Cyanobacteriia; order Cyanobacteriales; family Xenococcaceae; genus JASJDJ01. The sequence goes on along the minus strand of JBFRWE010000364.1, from coordinate 4,195 downwards.
TGTATTATTCGATCCAGACAGAATCCTCCGCCGTCATCTTCTGGCTGTTAGTTCGTCCTCTCCTTGTCAAAGTAAATATTCTTTTAATTGGCAGTTGGCAACTCGTTATTTAGCTGAAGCAGGAATTTATCCCCAAACTACACCCGATCGTTATCTCCAGCTTGGCGAAACTGTTTTTAAACCCTTAACAACTAATACTGGTGGTTATCAAAATATTGATGGGAGTGGTCATCAAATCCTACTCAACTATCGTAGTACACCTCAAATTGCCGAAACAGTTACTCTTCAAGAAATATTCGGCGATCGCTTTAGTCCAGAATTAGTTAAAGGACGCATTGTTCTTATTGGTACTACTGCCCCTAGTTTCAACGACCACAATTGGCGGACACCCTATAGTACGGGAAGCTGGTCAGTACGAACCATGAGTGGCGTAGAGATTCAAGCACATATGGTTAGTCAAATTCTTAGTGCTGTTTTGGATAAACGACCTTTAATTTGGTGGTTGTCAAGATCTGAGGAAGTTATCTGGATTTGGTTTTGGTCTTTAACAGGAGGTTTATTAGTTTGGCGTTTTCCTTTACTTCTATCTGCGATTTTAATAGTAGGAATTGCTACTAGTGTTTTATATATCAGTTGTTGGATATTGCTAATAGTAAATGGATGCTGGCTACCTCTAGTTCCTTCAATAATAGTATTAGTATTCACTGGAAGTAGCATCGCAATTTATATTCATCGGCTATCTTGAATCAAGGGAAAAGTATTCACTTTTACGCAACTAAACCTATATTTATTAAGGTAAATCAAGAGGATTTGATATCAATTGTCCATTGTCTATTGATACAAATCTTCTCTAGTTATTCCCGATTAATTGCTAATCTGAAATCCAAGAAAGAATATGTAGATCATTCTTTTTTATATTTCATATAACTTGAACTAAAAAGCTAGGAATAAGCATCTTTTTGTATTGTCATTCCTAGTTAATAAATAAAAGCTTAGAGAATTTAGGAATTTCCTCTAGGTTCAAAACTATAGATTGAGCTTTTAGGGTGTAAACAAATGTGGGAAAAATGGATAAAAATATGGCAATTAAAGCCCAAAAATATAGTTGTTATTACTTTAGGTGTTGCTACCGTCATTAGTAACCCAGGATTATTATTAGCTCAGTCTCACAAACCTACAAATAATTACTCTGAGAATATAGAAATTAGCTTTATTCCAGCACCGCAAGAACCTCCCGATCGAGGAACACCTCTATCTAATGAAGGAACTGGAAGTCGAGGAGACTGTCTCTATAAACCCTCTTTACCACCACTTAAATCTCTAGCGGGAAAAGATCATTTAAAATTAACTGCGAGCGATCGCCCGACTTTCTGGGTTTACCTACCCTATACTCAAGCAGAAGCACCCTACGGAGAATTTTCTTTACAGAATGGAGATAATGAAATTTACCGTACTCGTTTTCAACTTCCAGCTCAACCAGGAATTGTTAGTGTAAGCTTACCTTCTACTGTCGTACCTTTGGAAGTAGGCAAACAATATCGTTGGTATTTCGATATTAACTGCTCCACTTCAGCATCTTCTGATGATTTCTCAACTCCAGCTTGTCTAACAGGAATGGTAGAAAGAGTTGCTTTTTCCCGTAATTTTTTTCGCGAATTAAAAACTGCATCAAAACCTTTCAACCGAATCGCCACCTATGCTAAACAAGGTATTTGGTACGATGCGTTAACAGAGTTAGCTCAATTGCGCCTACAGCAACCTGACAATCCTACTCTGAAACAAGCTTGGAACAAACTTTTAAGCGATCGTCATGTGAACTTAGAAGAGATTTCTTCAGAACCAATTTTGGGCAGCGTTGAGATAATTAAAAAATAGAAGGCTCTTTAGGGTAAAAAGTTATCAAGGCGTAATGTTAAAGCTATTATCGAGCTTTATTTGGTGGCAAAAAACCTCAAACATACCCCAGGTAAGATACTTTCGGCACATAGTCCGCGTCATACGGCAGGAACACTATTATATAATCTCAATCAAGGCTTAGGAATAGAGACAGTGAAAGTAGTACCTTTCCCTAGTTGCGATCGCACCATAATTTTTCCTTGATGAGCATTAATAATTTGCTGACAAAGATATAAACCTAAGCCTTTACCCGATCGCCTGTGATTTCCTTGATGGTATCTTTGAAAAATAGTTTGCTGTTCTTGAGGAGAGATACCAATACCTGAATCTTCTACTTGAACTAAAACTTCTGACTTGTTTTGGGATAAAGATACGGTGACATTACCAGCATCAGTAAACTTGATCGCATTGCCAACCAAATTAGTAATGACTCGACGTAGCTCCAGACGATCGCCTTTTATTTCAGAGACATCATTGTTCAAGCTACATGATAGTTCGATCCCTTTTTCTCTTGTTAGCGGTTTCAGTTCATTAACTATCTCTGAAATCAACTGCTGAAGATCGACGGGGATAAAACTGAGAATTTTTTGCCCCAACTCATATTGATGGGTTTCTAGAAGGGTGTTGAGCATTTTCAGCATATTTTGATTACTGCTAATAATACTGGCGATCGCTTCTTTTTGTTCCCTAGTAACTACACCAAAAGCTTCTTGTTTGATTAAATCTAGCATTCGGTTAGCAGCGACAAGAGGAGTACGCAAATCGTGAGTTAGACAAGAAACAAAATTTTCTCTTTGATCGATAGTTTCTTTGAGGCGCAGCATCGATCGCACTCTAGCTTGTAATTCATCGATTTGGAAGGGTTTGCGGACAAATTCATCGGCTCCTGCATCTAATCCTTCAACTAAGCTGGACTCTTCTCTAGCAGTAACTAAAAGTATGGGAATAAAGGGAATATTTTTATCTTGGCGAATGCGCCGTGTTACTTCATAGCCATCCATCCCAGGCATCATCACATCTAAGAGAATAAGGCTAGGTGGAGCTTGTTTTATTTGTTTTAGTGCTGTTTCGCCATTGTGAGCTAGAACAACTTGATGACCTTCTTGTTCGAGGGCTAGTTGAACCAACAAGAGATTATCGGGAATATCATCTACCGCTAAAATATAATTTCCTTTAATAGTTTTGATAACAGACATTATTAACTTAAAAATATATTAAATATTGTCTATGTTATTCGACTATGGTAAATTTTAACATCATACTTGCGAGGGATTTCTACAGTAAATGTAACTAGAGAAAATCTATCCTCTGTGTCCAGCAAGGTATTTATCACTATTTATCACTAAAAGATAAAGTTACTAATTAACAAAATTTTTTACTTTTTTAAATCTATTCTTTTTTACCAATCTATCCTCAGACTGATAGCTTATCTATAGCAAGACGGATGTATAAGCAATAGTTTATGAGATAAGTTTATAAGTAGTTTAGACAAAAAGGAAAACTAATTTATGAATCTTTTATTACAAATTGCAACTAATGGGCCTAACTTTCCCTATGCAGCATCAGCAGTTTTAGGATTAGGTTTTATTGCAGCAGTTACGATTGGTTCAATTGCTTGGTACAATTCCAAACGTCCTGCGGGTTGGGAAAACAAAGAACGTCCTGATATTGTTCCCAATATTGATAAGTAATCTCAACTTTTTTAGTCATTAAAGATAATCACATATTGGAGATAGAAATTATGGAAAACAATACACCTAAAGATGCTAATTACGATCGTGCTATTACTTCAGCCGAAACAGCAGCCAGAATGGAAAGAGAAGGAGAAAACTTCAAGAAAACTCCTGAAGGTGAAGGAGATATGGATACGACTGCTGGCTATACAGTAGATAGAGAAGGTTTAGCTAATAATTATGCGATCGAACCTGAAATGTATTATGAAGAACCAGGCGATCGCCAAGAAATTCTCAAAGCAGAAAAAGCGGAACGCGCAGAAGAATTAAAAGACGTGAATACTCCTGGTGGTAAAGGGGTGGGGATTATTTAAATATAGTTGAGTATTTGAATTAGAGATAAAATAATCATCAAAAATTTAATTACTAACTAAACAAGTTAATAAAGGCTCTGATATTTTCAGGGTCTAATTTTTTTATTCTAATTTTAAGTAATATATATCCTGTTAATGTATCTTTTGAGCCAGGAATTGGCGATCGCCTCTTTTGAGGATCTTTTCTGATTAAATGCCAAAAAACTGCCAGAAGATTGTTTAAATTATTGATATTTTTACTTTAAATTAATC
>JBFRWE010000363.1:0-8256 GCA_051439345.1 Xenococcaceae cyanobacterium | reverse complement strand
ACGGCAATCACCACCCCAGGAATAGCGATGGGCAACATGGGTAAAAAGCCTAAGATTCGGTGTCCAGGAACTAATTTACGACTGACTAGATAGGCAATTATTAAAGCGATCGCCATGGCTATAGTTGCTGAGATCGCACTAAATAGAAAAGAGTTTTTAATCGCTAGAGAAGTACTAGAATTACTGAGGACTTCCCCAAACCATTTCCAGGTAAAATTGTCTAAACCAAACGGTCTTCCCCAGGACTGAGAAAGGGCAGTACGCAGCAAGATAAGTAAGGGCAAAAAGAGAGATAAGCTACAAACAATCAGGCAAAACCCTAGTGCCACCCAACGCCTTATCCCTAGTTTCAACAAGCGTTTTCGTCCCACTTTTCCCGTAATCACCGCGTAATCCTTGCGGGTAGTTAGCGATCGCTGTACCCAAACCAGTAAAGCAGTAATTAAAACTAGACAAAGAGAGAAAGCGCAAGCCAGTTCAATTTTAGGAGGATACTGAAACAGTTGCCAGATTTCCGTCGTAATGACGGTAGTACGAGCGGGAATAAGCAGTAAACTAGGAGAACCAAATAAAGCGATCGCTTCTAGAAAGGATAAAATCCCTCCAGCAATAATAGCTGGAGCTACTAAAGGGAGAGTGATTTTGGTGGTCATTTGACCGGTGTTTGCTCCTAGAATTGTGGCTGCATCTTCTAATTCTGAGTTAACTACATCCAAAGCAGAACTAGTTAAGAGAAAAACATAAGGATAGGTAGACAGCCCAATTACAAAAATGGCACCCCACATGGAGTAAGCATTAAATATCCCCGTTTCTGCCCCAGTAAGGCTCATGTAGATACGATTTAACCAGCCAGAATTAGGAGCAATTAACAGAGTCCAAGCGATCGCTCCCAAAAAAGGAGGCATGGCAAACACCAACAGCAACAGAACCCGTAATAAGTTCCGTAAAGGCATATCAGTACGGCTGATTATCCAAGCGGTGGGAACTCCTAGTAAGAGACTCAGAAGGCTTGAACCACTCGCCAACATCAGAGAGTTATAAATTGCCTCTCGAAAACGAGGTTTGATAAATACTGTCTGATAGTTAAGGAAACTCAGACTTTCACTCTCTGGAGAAAATAGACTATTTCTGATTAACCAAAATAGGGGTAAACCAATCAGTATTAACAAGACAACTATAAAGACTAGCCAGATAATCAGAGAAAAATCATAGTTAGCTAAAGATTTTCTACGCTCCAAATTCTTCACGCCATTTTTCCTTGACTTTAGGTATGTCTACACTAATTGTTTCTGGCTGAGGAGTATAGGTATTAACTTCCGCTAACGATTTAGCTCCTGGAAGTTCTACCTCCTGGTGAATTGGTTGCTCGAAATATTTGATAATTACTTCAGAATATTCTGGAGAATTAATGAAATTGAGGAATAGTTTAGCAGTATTAGGATGAGGAGCATCTTTTAAAACAGCAATGGGGGCAACTACCACAATTGCTCCGTCTTCTGGATAAATTACATCGAGGGGATCTCCGAGGGATTTACGAGTCAAAACTTGTCCTACTGTTGTCGCGCCTAAAGCTCTTTCTTTAGCTACTAATGCTGGCACTACATCGTTGATCGATCGACTGAGTTTAGGATTAAGTTGGTTGAAATTGACTAAGTAATCCCAACCATACTTTTGCTCCATGGATAAAGCCCAAGTTCCTACTTGTCCACTGGCTGCGCCACTACCAGTTGCAATTTTATCCTGATACTTAGCATTAGTTAGTTCTTGCCAACTAGAAGGGGCTTCTTCTAGAGAGATTAGCTCAGAATTATAACCAATAATAATAGGTAAGAAAGCACCTACTTGATAATAATTATCTGGATCGAGATTGCGATACTTTTCGACTATATTTTCTTTTCCTGCTGGTTCATATTGCTGTAGCTTCTGCTCTTCTTTGAGCTTCAGCATTTGGCTAAAATCTGTAGTAGCGTAGATATCCGCAATCTTCAAACCTGCTTGAGCTTCCTGATTTAATTTCTGAAAGAGGTTAGAAGCAGTATTGCGCGTGCCTTCAAAACTAATTCCTGGATATTTTTGGGTAAAAGCTTTACCTATCTCATCTACTATCTCTTGATTGAAGTAGACAGCGTACCAGACTAATTTACCTTCTTGTTTAGCTGCTTCATAAAGAGCTTCTTCGTCATTTGCAGAAATTCCTGTGGGAACACCTCCATCACTATTACTATCTCCTCCTTCAATAGCTGTCTGCTGGGAATTGGTTTGGCAACCCTTTAAGATAAAAGTCCCTATTAAACTTGTAGCTGCTGTGCCTACGAACTTTCTACGAGAAAACATATGCTGATTCATCTTGGATTTTTTAATCATATTTAAGATTTAGACAATGTTCTTTTGGCGATTTGGCTCGTCTAGAAAGAATAGTATAAGTGTATTTTTTTACAAAAATGTATCAGTGCAATTACATAAAATAATTATTACGAAACACATCTAAGTATAATTTGATTATATATGTATCAGTGGAATTATATAAACAGGAGTATTATTTGTAGGTAATAGTATCATTGCTTACCCATTTGAGTATAATTTCTTGTCTAAAATCATCAGTATTATTATATGGATAACAAAATTAGAGGTAGTAAATTTAGGTTGGTTTGGCGAGTTGATTACAACTCAGGATTATAGTATATAGGTTGATATTACTAACGAAATTTAGTCGATCGGCTATAGGCTGAAGGAAGATAATTAATCTAGTTATTTTAATCTAGTTATTTTCTCTCCTAGTTTTAATACTTATACCGTAAAACAACGGAGCCTGCTCTGACCGTTGGTTAATTAACAAAATTTGGCAGTGAGGATAGAAGCAGCATTATGAAAATTGGATTCTTTAATAGCCTAAAATTCAAGATGCCTTTAACTGTGATTTTAGGTGTTGTTCCCTTGATTGTTGTAGTGTTTTTTTACTACAGTCAAAGAGCTTCGAGAAATATTGGTCAAGAATCAGAAGAAAATATGGCTTTAAGGGCTAATATGCTGGCTGAATTAGTATCTCAATGGGATATGGCTAATACTCTAGCATTGCAAAATTTAAGTCAACAACCTGATATTGTTAGCATGGATCCGACACGACAAAAGCCTTTGCTAGCTAATTTGACTGAGACTTATAAACATTTGTATCTGGCGATGGTGATGGATCGCCAGGGGATGAATATTGCTCGTAATGACAGTAGTCCTCTCAAAGATTATAGCGATCGCCAGTATTTCTTAGGTGCTATTGCTGGCGAGACAATAACTCATCAAACCATAATTAGCCGTACTAATAAAAGACCTGCTGTATGTATGGCAACGCCAATTCACCCAGAAAAATCGATGGAAACTATAGGTGTGTCAGCCATATGTAGCGATCTAGAAAAAATCAGTCAACAATTAGGTCAAATCAAATTTGGCAAGACAGGTCATGTTTTTATCGTAGATAAAGTAGGTCAAATAATAGCTCACCCCAATCGCTCTTATACTTCTGGAGACAAACTGCAAGATTTTAGTAAGTATCCTCCAGTCCAACGGATATTAGAGAGTCGTGAGGGCATCTTTTCCTTCAAAGATAGGCAAGGTGTTAATTGGGTTTCCTATAATAAGCATTTAGATAATACTGGCTGGGGAATTGTTGTTCTTCAACAAGAATGGGAATTATTCAATAGTCAAAAAGATATTCAAAATCTAGCATCGATCGTAACTTCGATCGCTATTGTCAGTATCAGTATTTTAGTCTGGATTTTAGCGAATCATCTCATTAAACCAATTACTGACTTAACAGAAGCAACAACTGCCATTTCGGAAGGGCAATGGAATAAAAGAGTACAAATTACAAGCTCTTCAGAAGTTGGTATTCTTGCTAATTCCTTTAATAAGATGACCAATCAATTACAAGGAGTTTTTGGTAAGTTAGAAGCAAAAATCAAAGAGCGTACTGCTCAATTAAATAAAGCCAAAGAATCTGCTGAAAGAGCTAATCATGCTAAAGATAGATTTATCGCTAATATAAGTCATGAATTACGGACTCCGCTTAATGGCATTATCGGCTACACAAAAATATTACGCAGAGAACTTCCTTTAACTGAGCGACAACTTGAAGAATTCAATATTATTGAAAAGAGCGGGTTACATTTACTAACTTTGATTAACGATCTTTTGGATTTCTCCAAAAATCAGGTCAATAAAATGGAGCTTAATCCTATTAATCTAGCTCTGCCTGAGTTTTTGAGAGCCGTTGTGGGGATTATTAAAAATGAGGCAAATGTCAAAGGAATAGAAGTAATCACCAGATTTGAAAATTTACCTAACAGAGTATTAGCAGACGAAAAAAGACTGCAACAGGTATTAATTAATCTTTTGTACAATGCAGTTAAATTTACTGAAAATGGCAAAGTAATTTTAAGAGTTAGAGGTATTAGTACTTTTTCCACTCATAAAAGTTTGCCTCAACAGAAAATCCGCTTTGAAGTCATTGATACTGGGATAGGTATTAGTCAAGAAGAACAAGCCAAAATTTTCCAACCTTTCGAGCAAGTTGGAGATGAAAATTTGCGGATTAGGGGTGCTGGTTTGGGTTTATCCATTAGCAAGCAACTAGTAGAGTTAATGGGAGGAAAACTAAAAGTCAAAAGCAAATTAGGGAAAGGCTCTAATTTCTGGTTTGAGACAGTTTTGCCAGTAGTGAGGAGTAATTCTAATACCCCACGAGAATCAAAACTAGAAAAGATCGTAGGTTACAAGGGAAAACGACGCAGTATTCTGGTAGTAGATGACAAAGAGGAAAATCGTTGGCTGTTAGTGAATATACTTGAGCCTTTGGGTTTTAAAGTGTCCACTGCTGAAAATGGCGAACATATGTTCGATGTGATGAAACAAAAGAAACCAGACTTGATTTGTCTTGATTTATTTATGCCGAAAAAGACGGGCTTTACCTCGGCAAAACAGTTACGACAAATATCAGAATATAAAAATATACCCATAATTGTCTTGTCGGCTACTGCAATTACAGAGGATATACACAAATATCTCCAATGCGATGAATTTCTCAGCAAACCCCTTGATGAAGAAAAATTATTACGACTATTGCAGAGATACTTGCGTTTAGAGTGGATTTATGCAGAAAATAGTAATCAAGCAGTCTGAATTTAACCTTCAAAAATCAGTTCTGCCGAGCGAAATTAATTCTTATCAGGCGTTAGCAAACTATCAAGGTTTTTTCTTCAAGACTGACATTAGACCTAGCTTGAAAATAGAAACGTAATGAAGGTTATCTAATTCTTCATCCTTGTATGTCACAATTCCCTTGAAACCCTACTTGAGGGAATTAATTCGTTTCCTTATCTTTAGTCAAATGAACTGGGCGTATGCAATACAACTCTAGTGTTTTCACTGAAATAAGATACCCATTTTTTCCAATCTTGTTGTTGCATTCTTTCTGATTCCTTAGTCATAATTATTTTCTTAAAACTGATACTTCAAAAGGTTCTAAAGTTGCAGGTAAATCGATTATTTTGCCAGCTTCTCTTACATTAGAAACTAAGACTTGCCAATTGTCTTTTGAGATATGTTCATCTATTGTTAAATCTTTTTCATAGGAAAAATTAATTAAAATCAAAACTCGTTCGGCTTTAGTTTCTCGCACATAAGCTAAATGTTCGTAAGGATAATGTATTAAAGTTCTCCAGTTACCAATACGTAAAGCTTCATTATTTTTTCTAGCTTTAATTAATTGGCGATAAAAATTCAAAATTGAGTCTGAATCTTTTAATTCTCGATTCACATTAACTTCTGTGTAATTTTGATGTACTGGTAGCCAAGGTTCAACATCTTTTCCAAAACTAAATCCAGCATAAACGGAATCATTCCATTGCATTGGAGTACGCGCCCCGTCTCGTGGTGGTGGTAACTCGCCAGTTTCACTTTTAACTATTGCTTTATCCTGAATTTTTTCTGGTGGAATATCTTCATTATCAACCATGCCAATTTCTTGACCATAGTAAAGAACTGGAGTTCCTCTTACTGTTAGTAATATAGCTGCTGCTGCTTGAGCAATTCCTAATGGATTAGTACATAAACTACACTCAATCCAACGAGATAAATGTCTGGGGATATCATGATTATCTAAGAAGTAAGTTGGCCACGCTCCTTTAGGGGTAATTAACTCTTTTTTATCTATTTCTCGCTGTAGATAGCCAGGATACCAAGGACTGAGGGGAAATTCAAAAGTGAAAGCCAAGTGTAATTCATCATTATTAATGCCATAAAAAATAGTTGAATCGTAGAGCCTATTATCAATAAAAGTCTCTCCAATTAAAACTCGGTCTTCATATTCATCAATAATATTTCTAATTTCTTGAATTAGTTGATGATTTTCGGGAAGATTTTTGTCATATAAGTGATGTTGATTGTGGTAATTATTTTTATCGGTCGCGCCAAATTTTACTGGATTATAGCGATAATATTTATCTTTGCTATAGACACTAGAAGCATCTAATCTAAAACCATCAACTCCTTTATCTAGCCAAAACCTAATCATTTTAAAAATTGCTGCTTTAGCTTCAGTATTATGCCAATTTATATCTGGTTGATTTTTATTAAAGGTATGGAAATAATATTGCTTTCTTGCTTCATTAAAAGTCCAACCAGTCCCCCCAAAATAAGACAACCAATTATTAGGAACTCCGCCATCAGGTGCAGGGTCTTGCCAATGATACCAATCGCTTTTAGGATTATCTTGACTGGAACTAGATTCAATAAACCAACTATGTTGATTTGAGGTGTGATTAATTACTAAATCAAGAATGACTTTAATACCTCGCTTGTGGGATTCTTCCAGCAAAATTTCAAAATCTTCTAACGTACCAAATGTATCGCTAATATCATAATAATCACTGACATCATAACCATTATCAATCATTGGCGATTGATTAATTGGAGATAGCCAGATTGCATCAATTCCTAAAGAGGTTTCGCTGTTAGGATTACCATCATTAAGATAGTCTAATTTTTTGATAATTCCTTGTAAATCTCCTACGCCATCGCCATTAGCATCAGCAAAAGTTAGGGGATATATTTGATAAATTACGCCTGTTTGCCACCATTGTTCAGAATTAGATTTTAGATCTTGTAGCATATTAATGTATTTCCTTTTGTCTGTTTGGTTCTCTGTTAATTGTTAGTTGCTACCCAATTTTTAGATATGCTCTGCTAATTTCAGAATTGATATGTTTATTTTTCTTTTCCCAAAACAAATTTAAAGCGTATATAACTCTTGTCAGGATAAAATATCAGAGTATTGTAAACGATTTTAAATATAATTTAATCCGCGCAAATATTTTTGAATATAATTTATGAAAATGTCAGTATATTTGTTCATATTTAATAATTTATAGAAAACAGCCTAGAGGGATTTTTGCATGTTTTATAGTTAATTGTGCCAATGTCTAACCATATCTTCACATTCTCTACAACATTTCTTTGCAATACAGGGCTGTTCGCTATTTGAACACAATTCACCACAAATATTTGCTGTTTTTTTCTGATATTGTAAATGAATTTCTGCTGCTAATAACATAGATTTAGTTATTAATTCTTTATTTATGGTTTTCTAATTGTTGTACTTCTTTCTCTAGGAAATAATTCAGAAAAGTCCTAATTCCTGAGACAGCAGCTAATTTTCCGATCGCATTCCAACTAGGAGAAATGGCAGTAGCAGCGATATCTGCTGCTAAAAGAAACTCTAAAGATAGAACTAAAGACAAGCCTAAATCTAAACGAACTGAATACAGTACTTTAGGGCGATCGATTCTCTTCCTGACTGCCAATAATTTGATAATAGCTCTAATAATTCCTACTGCTAAAATCAATAAAGCAAAACATTCAATGACAATTTTGAGGAAGAAAGCAGTTTGTAATAAGAATGCTTCGGCAACATGATTTAAGTCTAAGTCATTCTCTAAAAGTATAGGTTCTGTAGGTGTAGGTGCAAGTGCGATCGCCAAATAGTTAAATCCCATTGTTATTTTGTTAAAAGCAATAAAAAGTACTTATTCCAATAAAGTCTATTGGCTAATGACTAATTGTTCACTGATAACTGATAACTGTTGACCGCCCTTCGGGGCGGGGGAATAGGGAGTAGGGAGTGGGGAATAGGGAAAGAAATTAGCCCCGAAGATAGGAGGAATTAAGAATTAAGAATTAAGAATTAAGAAAAAAAATTACTTCTACATT
>JBFRWE010000362.1:0-28286 GCA_051439345.1 Xenococcaceae cyanobacterium | reverse complement strand
TTAATCAAGGCAAAATTACCGCAGATAATGCTAATGGTATTGGTGGAAACCTTACACTGAATGCAGATTCTTTAATTCTCGACAGTGAAGCATCTATTTCGGCTTCAACTACCGCCGATCGAGGTCAAGGGGGCAATATTGGTCTAATTATTAATGATACCTTACAAATGCGCGCTCGCAGTTTGATATCGGCAAGAGCAGATAATGGTGCTAACGGTGGTAACGTCAATATCGATGCTGAATTGATCATGGCTGCTCCCAATCAAAATAACGATATTATTGCTAGTGCTATGGAACAAGGAGTAGGAGGGAATATCAATATTACCGCAGAAGGAGTTTTTGGCTTAGAAGAAAGAAGTTCCACCCCTGCCAATGAAACTAACGATATCGATGCTAGTTCAGAATTTGGTTTAGATGGCACTGTCTTTAACCTGACAGAGGCAATTGAACCACCTAAAATTGTCGAACTACAAACTTTAGGTCTAAATGCTTGTTCTTCTTCTGGAGAATCAGAATCTAGTAGTTTTGAACTTACAGGGAAAGGTGGCGTACCTCCACAACTAACTGCACCGCTTAATTCTGATGCAATTTTTACAGAAGGAGAATCTATCTCTATCGGTAAGGGACAATCTGAGAGAGTACAAACAGAGCAAATCAAACCCTTAGTTACTGCTCAAGGTAAAATTTATCCAGCAAGAGGTATAGTTTTTCTTGAGAATGGCGATATTCTCTTAACTCCTTATCCTACCAATACTGTTCAGCGCACTCCTTATAATTCTCTTAATTGTTTTAAGTCTTGACGAGAGTAGTCAGGGAGCAAGAGAGCAGAGATGCAGAGGTGCAGGGGAGCAGAAGGGGAAAAACTAAGAGCTAATAGCTAAAAACTAACAGCTAATTTCACGGCAGATACTTTTGAACTACTTCCCAACCAGTGAGAGAGACAAAAACAAAACCAGCAAATAAAATAATATTTGTCCCGATATGGAGCGATCGCGCCCAAGGACGTTGAGAACTAATTTTAGTAGAACTCCAAGCAGACAAACATACTAAAGCAACTACTAGTAATCCTGCACTGAAATGAGATGAATGGATTAAACTGCCATAGTGTCCTACTGTGCCTACTAGACCAATAATAAGCAAAAGAACTACCAAGCATACCATTACTATACCAGTTACGTAGTGAAAAAATCTCAGCCAAGAAGGACGAAGAGTTCTACCAGTACGGGAAATATACATCCAACTGCCAGAAATGGATAGTAATAGATAGGCGGCGATCGCTAGTCCCATTGACCAAGCCGCAATTTTCCAGAGCCAGAGAAAAGAAGGTAAATCCAAATTTACGCACTAATAACTTTACATATTTAGAATAGTTTAAACTGCAATTTTTATCATTAAATAATCTTAAATTTAAAAATAGTAAAAGGGTTGCTTGCAGAAACAACCCTTTTATTTTTTTTATTAACAATGGTTAAAAAATCTTAGGCACTAACAGCAATTTTCAAAGGAATGAAATTGTTCTCAGATTCACGTTCGATGAGTTCTAAAGGCTCTTTACTAACAGTTTCTTTAACCTCTTCTTTAACCTCATTTAATGAAGATTCATCATCGGTAGAATGGGAGATTTCTTGTAAACAAAGACGCTCGCAAGGAATTGTATCAGAGAGGATCGCACTAGCCATCATTCCTGTATGAATTTCTAAAAGAGCTTGAGGCAATGTCTCAAATAACAGTCTTTGCCCAGGAAATACTACTCTTTCAAAGTACCAATTAGAAATATTAGTAATGCGAGCAATCTGAATTTGACTAGTTGCATTTACGTAACAACAAAGGATAGTATCCTTGCTACTTTGGGGGAGGGGATCGAGTATTTGGGACATAATTATCGAGGCGTTTTAAATAAAATTTGCTATTACTCTGATAAGTTAACACTTCCCGATCCCCACTAGCTGTAAAAGTGAATACCAATCAGGGCTTAATTTAGTACCTTCTGCTACATTCCATGATAGTATAGAATTTTTTAAGATTTGTAGGAAGTTACAGATAAAATTAGTGGTTTTGACTATAAAATCTAGAGAAAGCTAGAAATTCCATCCATCCAAACCTTCCTTAGTTTTACTCCCAATTCCTTGAGCATTAGTCATTAAGATAGATATTGGTTGATTGTGAGAAGTAATCTCGCTACAGTTAAGATATATGAAAAAAATTAAATTTCCATTTCTTTAGATTACTTGATTAATTCAATCAAAGTTAGAAAATCGATTAAAGCCCAGAGTCATGACTCAAAAAATTCTCTATGTTCGTTTACCTTGTAATCCGATTTTTCCTATCGGCGTTGTTTATCTAGCGGATAATGTTCATAAGCTTTTTCCTCAAGTTGAACAAAAAATATTTGACTTGGGAACAGTACCGCCTCTAGATTTCAATCAAGCTTTAGATCTCTGTATCGATCGATTTCAGCCCAACTTATTGATCTTTTCCTGGCGCGATATCCAAATTTATGCTCCAGTAGGTGGTAGAGGAGGAAACCCCTTACAAAATGCTTTTGAATTTTACTACGCTAAAAATCCTTTAATTAGACTGAGGGGCGCATTAGGTGGGTTGAAAGTAACCACAGCTTATTATGGCGAATTATGGCGTAATCTGGGCTTAATTAAACGAGGCTTAAAAAGGGCGCGGAAATATCAGCCAGATGCCCGTAGTGTTGTAGGTGGTGGTGCAGTCAGCGTTTTCTATGAACAATTAAAAGATAAATTACCTCAAGGCACAGTTGTTTCTGTTGGTGAAGGAGAAACCTTACTGGCTAAATTACTGCAAGGTCAAGATATTAGTAGCGAACGTTGCTATGTGGTAGGAGAAACTCAACCAAGAGAAAAGCTAATTCACGAACAACCTACTCCTATCGAAAAAACTGCTTGTAACTACGACTATATTGCCAGTATTTGGTCAGAATTTGACTATTATCTCCAAGAAAATGACTTCTATATTGGGGTACAAACTAAACGAGGTTGTCCTCATAACTGTTGTTATTGTATCTACACAGTAGTTGAAGGGAAACAAGTAAGAGTAAATGCTGCTGATGAAGTAGTTAAAGAAATG
This sequence comes from Xenococcaceae cyanobacterium, assembly GCA_051439345.1. Taxonomy (GTDB): domain Bacteria; phylum Cyanobacteriota; class Cyanobacteriia; order Cyanobacteriales; family Xenococcaceae; genus JASJDJ01. The sequence goes on along the minus strand of JBFRWE010000362.1, from coordinate 25,190 downwards.
CGCCAGCTTTATGAGAGAGGTATTCGTAATTTCTGGTTTACCGATGCTCAATTTATCCCTGCTAAAAAATATATCCCTGATGTTATAGAATTATTACAAAAAATTCTTGACTCTGGTATGAAAGATACTCATTGGGCAGCCTATATTCGTGCTGACAATTTAACTCCAGAGTTATGCGAGTTAATGGTTAAAACGGGAATGAACTATTTCGAGATTGGTATCACTAGTGGTTCTCAAGAATTAGTTCGTAAAATGCGGATGGGTTATAATCTGCGTACTGTACTGCAAAATTGTCGGGATTTGAAAGCAGCAGGATTTAATGATTTGGTATCAGTTAATTATTCTTTCAATGTAATTGATGAAACCTATGATACTATCCGTCAAACTATCGCTTATCATCGAGAACTAGAACGTATTTTTGGGGTAGATAAAGTTGAACCAGCTATCTTCTTTATTGGTTTACAACCTCACACTCACTTGGAAGAATACGCTTTTAAAAATGATATCCTTAAACCAGGCTATGACCCCATGAGTTTAATGCCTTGGACAGCTAAAAAACTGCTGTGGAATCCCGAACCATTAGGTTCTTTTTTTGGAGAAGTTTGTTTACAAGCTTGGCAACAAAATCCTAATGACTTTGGACGGGAAGTAATGAAGATTTTAGAAGATAGGTTAGGTTGTGCTGAGTTGGAAGAAGCATTAAATGCTCCCATAGCAAATAAGCCCAAAATATTGGCAACAATTGCTTAAAAATCATAGTTAGTAAATTTAAGAAAAATGAGATACATTCAGTGGGAATGTACAAACAATAAGTAGGATATGTTAGAAGGCTCTATATTAAAAAAATTAGATGCTGCTCATCGTCAAGACAGTGTCCCCTTAAATTTGGGAGTGTACTACAAAAACACTTTAGTAGCTCTTTGTCACGCCTTAGAAGATTTTATTTTAGAGTCGGATAGCAAGCCTTTGATGGTGACAGCTTTTCAGCGAGGAAAATGGTATCTCCAAGAAGCAGAGCGTTATGGTGAATTAGCGAGTAAATCTGGTCAAATAGCAATTCTTGCATCACCAGATGCAGGTTTCGCGACCCATCCTACGAGCCAGAAAGACAATGTAGCTGTAGTAAGTTTACCTACGGACGATCCTGTAGCTCAAGAATGGCATTTAATCATTTTTTCTTCTACTTATACCGCCATGGTATTGTGCCAAGAGTTATCGAGCGAAGATTATGGCATAGACGGTCAACCGAAAGAAGACCTAGAGCGGAAATTTTATGGTTTTTGGACGTTTGAGCCAGAATTAGTCCAAGAAACAGTTAAACTAGCTATAGAGCATATTAGTAAATACGATCTGAATCTAGCCAAAACTCTCTCTGTACAAGCAAAACAAATAAGTGCCGAGTTTGGCTCACAGCAAAAAGATGATTTAACCGCAGTAGTATCTAAAGTAGTTAGCTACCTGCAAGAAGAAGAAGAACATCTGCATCAACCAGAAAAAGAGGCTAGTTTCGCTTGGTTGCAATCCTTAGAAGATAATTTGGCTTCTAATAAAATCCAAGCATTCTTAAGAATAGCCCAACTGCTAGATCATGCCGATTTGAGGAATCCCTTAGCAGCTACAGAAGTGGCAGCTATGGTAGAAACAATGGGACAGATCCTAGATTTACCTTCGTGGCAAGTTAAACGTTTACGTCTAGCAGGATTATTACATCGTTTGGCATCTTTGAATGTTGCCTTAGATACAGAAGAGAGGAAATCTCCTGTGCAAAAACAAGCCTTAGAACATAAAGACTATTTACCTCAGGCTTCCATACTCAGAATTATGCCTCAATTAGAAGCGATCGCCAAAATCATTACCCATCAAACAGAAGCTTGGGATGGTTCTGGTACTCCTTCTAGCTTAGCTTATGATGCCATTCCTCTAGAATCAAGGATTATTCGTTTATTGGCTGATTTTCAAAAACGAGTTAACCAGTATAAACAACAAAAATCTCTTGATAATGCTTTTATGCAAGCCTTGGCTGACTGTCAAAACAAAGCAGGGACAATTTATGACCCCAAATTAGTAGATTCATTAACTTTAATGGTTATAGGAATGCAGCAGGGAATGAGTATTCAAGCTTATACCCCCAAAATTGCCACAGGAATGTGGTTACTAGATGCCGAATTTGGGGGAGAAAATACCGCCACTTCTACTTAAAATTATAGAGAATTAATTATTGATAAAGCGATCGCCAACCAACTGATGACCAAAATAGAAAGCATTCGTACAGGACAAGAAAAACATTTTCCTGGGGTTGATTTAGAAGATGAAGACCTTTCTAAATGCCAATTAGAACGAGTTAATCTGGCTGGTGCTAACTTAGTCGGTGCAGATTTTTCTCATTCTAACCTCAAAGGGGCAAGATTAGACGGAGCAAATCTTTTAGGAGCGCAATTCAACTTTGCTGATGTTAGAGCCAATTTTCTGGGTGCTAATTTAATGCAAGCTGATTTAAGTCATGCAGATTTGCGAGGTAGTAATCTTCGGGGTGCTAATCTTATGGGAGCGAGACTAGCTCAAGCATCCTTAGCAGGAGCATTCTTAAGTGGAGTAAATCTCACAGGTGTTAACCTTACTGGTGTAGATTGTCGTGGGGTCGATCTTAGAGGTGCTAACTTAAATAGTGCTAATCTAAAAGGGGTGAATTTAGCTCAAGCCGACTTACAAGGAGCGAATTTAAGCGAAACCAATTTGGAAGAGGCAGATTTGCGGGGAGCTAATTTAGCTGGAGCAAATTTGGTAGGAGCTAACCTGCTTTGTGCTGAGTTAGAAGGAGCTAATCTAACTGGCGTTAATCTCGATCGAGCTTGTTTACTAGGAACTCCTCTCTCAAATACAAATTCTTAGCTAATTAATGATACATTAAACTATCGATAGTGATATAACAACTCCTTAGTCAAACTTATCCTCAGAAACTTGCGTGTCCAAAACATCCTTGTCTTGGGAACAAATTCTCGACTTCATTTCCAGCTTGCAATATTTAGGGCGAATTTACTACCAGCAACTAAGCAAAGTAAGTAGTTGGTTACTGTGTTTGCTGGGGTTAATTTTTATCTGGATTTGGAATTGGAAACTATTGCTAGCTACTTTAACTGGCATTGGATTTATGCTCTTGGTTTACTATCTACAAAGTAACAATTGGCTTACTTATTGGCAGAGGTGGCAACGTTTTTTTAGCCATTCTCATCGTCAGCTAATTGTTGCAGTAAGTAGTGGTAGTGTGACGGCTTTGGGTATTTATATTGCAGCCTCTATTTGGACTGAGTCAGAAAATCCTTGGTTAGCCACAGGAATAGTTGTACAAACTTTGGCTAGTCTGATTACTTTAACCTTATTAGCATGGCATTTTTTGGGTAGCAATCGTCTTCGTCAAGATGAGGCTGAATATAATCGTCTCCTTACAGATTTAACTCATCAAGATAACCTCAGAAAAATAATCGCTATACGCCAACTAACTCGATTAGTTAAGAATAGTAATTTACCTCAAGAATATAATACTCAGTTAGTAGAATATTATTGTTTGATGCTTGCTCAAGTTCGAGAAAGATCCTTAAAAGAAGCTTTATTAGATAGTTTAGAAAGCTTGGGTATAGAAAAATTGCTCGATCGACAAAATCGACCATTGCAAATTCCAATTAACTTCCAACCATCTCCTCAGCCTATGTATCGTCAGCAATAGAATTATTACCTAACTTTTGATTGCTGATTGCGGTGCGCGTTCCTTGGCTAATTGCTAATGGCAATGTAATTGACAACTTTGGGGATTGCTATAAATAATTTAGCAAAATCAAAGCTAAAATAATAATTAGATAGACATAATTATTGTTTAAAATTTTTCTAGCTATTTGAGGTTAAATAATTAAAGAATAAATTTAAAATAAACTACTAAGAAAAAGTAAATTTAGCCACAATTAAATAAAAAATAATATTATAGTTTGACTATAGAACAAAGTAGCTTACAACTAGGAGTAAAAAATTAAATGTTGTCAACTTGGATTTTTGCTGTTTCCTATACACCTAAAACTATCGATTGGAATGTATCTGTTTGTCTAGTAATGATTTTATGTAATTTATTTGCCTTGATTCTTGGTCGTTATTTTATTCAAAAACCTGGTCAAGGTCCTGCTTTACCTGTCCCTAAAGCAGAAGTATGGGGTACTTTTGGAGTTCCCGAATTGCTGGCAACTACTAGCCTAGGTCATATTTTAGGAGCAGGAATTATTTTAGGATTAGCTAATGCTGGCGTTCTTTAAAAGTAAATTTTTTAAATAATTTTGCTGTTTGAGGTGGCTATCCTCAGCTGGAACAAGGCGATCGCTTGGTGTTATTGTTAATGCGATCGCTCATCCTAGGATGATAAGTACTTAAGCAAAATTAATTACACATTTCTAATTTTCTTTTATGGCAGTATTGCCTCGATACTAATATCATTACTTTTATTGAATACTTCACTAAAAATTGATACAAATAACTAGTCAATTTATGAAATCTTAGTTAAAAGTAGGTCATATTGTAAATCATAAACATGAGAGTTCAGTTAAATGAGAATTTTAGTAACTGGTGGTGCTGGATTTATTGGTTCCCATCTAATCGATCGATTAATGACTCAAGGACACGAAGTTTTGTGTCTTGATAATTTTTATACTGGTCATAAGCGGAATATAGTTGAGTGGCTTAATCATCCTTATTTTGAATTAATTCGTCATGATATTACCGAACCTATCCGCCTAGAAGTAGATCAAGTGTATCATCTTGCTTGTCCTGCTTCTCCAGTTCACTATCAATATAATCCTGTCAAGACAATTAAAACCAACGTAATGGGAACATTAAATATGTTGGGATTAGCTAAAAGAGTTAAGGCAAGATTTTTATTAGCATCCACTTCAGAAGTATATGGCGATCCTAGCGTTCATCCTCAACCAGAAGAATATCGAGGGAATGTCAACTGTATTGGTATTCGTAGCTGTTACGACGAAGGTAAGCGTGTAGCAGAAACTCTTGCTTTTGATTACCATCGTCAAAATCAGGTTGATATTCGCGTCGCTAGAATTTTTAACACCTATGGACCAAGAATGCTAGAACGTGATGGTAGGGTAGTTAGTAATTTTGTGGCTCAAGCTTTACAGGGTATTCCTTTAACCGTATACGGTGATGGTTCACAAACTCGCAGTTTCTGCTATGTTTCAGATCTAGTAGAAGGATTAATACGGTTAATGAATGGTGAATACATTGGACCTGTTAATTTAGGTAATCCAGATGAATACACTATTTTACAATTAGCCAAAACCATTCAAGAAATGGTTAATCCTGAGGCAGAATTAGGATTTAAACCTTTGCCGGAAGATGATCCAAAACAAAGACAACCAGATATTACCCGTGCTAAAAATTGGTTGGGTTGGGAACCAACTATTCCTTTAAAAAAAGGATTAAAAATGACTATAGAAGATTTTCGCGAGCGCATTGGCCAGAAAAAATCAGAAACATTAACTTTAGAGAAAATTAAATAGCAAATTATGGTAATTTTGCCGACTAACTAAGAGGAAACAGAAAATCAAAAGAGGATTAATTTTATGCGAGTTTGTGTGATTGGAACTGGATATGTTGGTTTAGTAACAGGTGTTTGTTTATCTCATATTGGACATGAAGTGATTTGTGTTGACAACAACGAAGAAAAAGTAAAGTTGATGCAATCAGGACAATCTCCTATCTATGAACCAGGCTTATCCGAATTGATGAAATCTTCTGCTGAGTCAGGAAGACTACATTTTACTTCAGACTTAGGAAAAGGCGTAAACCACGGCGAAATTCTCTTTATTGCAGTGGGTACTCCTCCTTTACCTACAGGAGAAAGCGATACTCGCTATGTAGAAGCTGTTGCGAGGGGAATCGGCAGTCATCTCAATGGTGGTTATAAAGTAATTGTTAATAAGTCTACTGTACCCATTGGGTCTGGTGACTGGGTAAGAATGATTGTACTAGAAGGTATTGCTGAAAGACAAAAAACTTTAGTTACTGCGGGTAGTAGTACTGCTGGTGAATCAGCAGCTAACTTTGATGTAGTTAGTAACCCAGAGTTTTTACGGGAAGGTTCAGCCGTATATGATACTTTTAACCCAGACCGCATTGTTTTAGGTGGTAATAGCGAAAAAGCGATCGCTATGATGCAAGAACTGTATCAGCCTCTTGTGGATAGAGTTGTTGCCGAAGACAAATCTTTACCTCCTGTACCAGTAGTAGTTACTGACTTGAGTTCAGCCGAAATGATTAAATATGCTGCTAACTCTTTCCTCGCTACTAAAATTAGTTTTATCAACGAAGTAGCTAATATTTGCGATCGCGTTGGTGCAGATGTAACTCAAGTTGCTAGAGGTATTGGTCTAGATTCCCGTATTGGTAGCAAGTTTCTCCAAGCTGGTCTTGGTTGGGGTGGTTCTTGTTTCCCTAAAGATGTGTCGGCTTTAATTCATACTGCTGATGACTATGGTTACAATGCAGAATTACTTAAATCTGCGGTTAGTGTTAATAAACGTCAGCGTTTGATGATGTTAGAAAAGCTACAACAGGAGTTAAAAATCCTCAAAGGAAAAACTGTTGGCTTACTTGGTTTAACTTTCAAACCAGATACTGATGATATGCGAGATGCACCAGCACTAGATTTGATCGAACAACTAAACCGTCTCGGTGCTAAAGTTAAAGCCTATGACCCCATTGTTTCTCAATCAGGTTTGAGTCATGGCTTATCTGGTGTAATTATTGAAACTGATGCCGAAATGCTAGCAGATGGTTGTGATGCTCTAGTCTTAGTTACTGACTGGAAAGAATTTCTCAAACTAGACTACGGTAAAATGGCAAAATTTATGACTAATAAAACTCTTATAGATGGTCGTAACTTCTTAGACAGAAAAGCTGTTGAAGAAGCTGGTTTCCGTTATGTGGGTATTGGTAGGTAGTTAGTAGTTAGCAGTGCGACCCCGCGTCGGCGCAAGACGCAAGGGAACGCGCACTGCCCGAAGGGTAGTTAGTAGTAAGTCGTGAGTTACTCTTTCTGGCTTATTACTTATTCCAATAATATTTTCACAAAAAATGCAAAGGGGTAAGTTTTAATTTTTCCTTTTGCATTTTTTATTACCTATTACCTATTACCTACTACTTATTACCTATTCCCCGCTCCCCATCAAGTTTTGCGCTGAGACATTGGGTAAAGATGTCATTCCTTCATTATTTCCAGGTAAACTTGGCTGAGAACCTAAAGATACTTTCCCTTTAATTTGCTGCATCAAATTAGCCATTTCTAAGGCATTAAGAGCATAATTCCAACCTAAATTACCTTTAATACCCGCTCTTTCTAAGGCTTGTTGCATAGTATCTACAGTTAACACCCCAAAAATTACTGGCACACCAGTTTGAAAACTAGCTGCGGCAATACCTTTAGCTGCTTCTCCTGCAACGTAATCGAAATGGGGTGTCTGTCCGCGAATAACTGCGCCAAGGCAAATTACCGCATCATAATGACCAGAAATTGCCATTTGGCGAGCCACCATTGCTATTTCAAAACTACCAGGAACCCAGATATAATCTACTTGAGTGCCTTCAGGGTCTACATTAATACCATGCCGTTTAAGACAGTCTTGGCATCCAGATAATAATTTATCAGTAACGAGGTCATTAAAACGACCAATTACAATCGCGAAACGTAAAGAAGATGGAACTTGAGCAAAGCTTCCTTCAAAAACAGCCATAATTGCAAAGATGGATAATTAAGTTGTTGGCACTCAGAATCTAGATTTTGATGAGATAGCGATCGCTAGTTTGATGGTAATCACCTTAATCGATCGCTATACTTTCAGTAACATAGCTATCAGATACTAACTATTGGCTTTTGGCTTTAGCTAGTAGGCTAAGTTAATTGCCAGTTAATAGCTAACCGTTAACCGCTTTTGTTGATGGTTAACTGGTTTTTCTGATTTAAATTACAAAAAAGTTTAAAACAGCAACTAAAACTACTAAAACAACCCAAATCCCAGAACCAAGAAAAATCAAAGTTTTAGATTGATCCCAGTTTTGAGGAGAAGCATAGGCTACAGGAACTCCAATTACCATCACAAACGAAAATAATACTAAAAGAGTTAGTGTTAACTGAAACAAAATAGTCATTTTTTTCTCCCTAAACAATAAAGTTATGGTCAGTAGACCACGCAGACAAATTTTGGTTATTGATAAATTTTTCCTGAGTATTACGCTATCAAAAATTGGCTACTTCTGAACAGATTTATTTTGATGATATTAGTTAATACTGTTTAAAGATTTGTAAACTGAGATACTATATCTATAACTAGGGCAACCAAAAATTAAAGATCGTGTCTAACTCACTCTCCCAAAGCTACTTTAATTTAATCGATCGTATTGTCGATATTACTCTCAAAGGTAAAATTCGCTCCAAAGCACAAGTATATCGAATGTTGCTCGAAGGAGTAGAAATAGGTACAGGAGAAATTTTTGAACGCTGTCTTACTCAGCGTATGGAAACTACCAAAGCTCAACTAGAAACAAAACTAAAGGCTACTCGCATTTTACGGGCTTTACAAACCATAGAAGGGGAATGGGTAAAATGGCAACAAGAAAACCAAACTACAGCAACTATCACTGCTGCTACTGGGCAAATTATTTCCGCTTCAGACGAAGATAGAATACTCACCTTTACCAAAGCAATCGATCTCAATCAAGCCCAACCTCTCACAGCTAATCAATTAACCAAATTAGCCCAAGAGTTAAAAACCAACGCAGATAAAGCTGATTGTCAACAAATAGCTGAGGGAATCACTAATGGTTTAAAATCTTTTACTACCTTAGAAGGAGATTTAATTAGCTGGATTTACGAAGCCACTAGCAATCTTGGCTTTGCCAGAGAAAAACCTAATCCCTGGCGAGTATGGGCAAAAAAAACCGATAGTCCCTTACCAAGACAATTATTTCAAACCCTAGCCCAAAGTCAATCCATAAATGATTTAGCAGGAATTTCTCGTCAAGTAGAATTACGAGCTTGGGTTGAGTTAGCAATTCTGCTTCAATATTTACAAAGAGGTTTAGTTTCTTGGTTCGATCGACAACCTTATGATGCTAAATTTGGGAAAAAGCTTTCTTATAGTACTTTTCTTACCTTTGCTGCTATTTGGTGCGAATTAGGTAAAATTTTCTCAGTTAACAAGCAAGAATTAGGAGAAGCTTGTTTCCAGTTGATGCTGCAAATATTGCGTACTTTTGCCCGTCGAGATGATTTTCCTCTCTACAGTGGGATTTTTGTCTCTTTTGATGGAGAATATTTACAAAATACCCTAGAATACTTCAACGAACCTCTCAAACAAGTAGAAGGTACTCAAGAAAAAGCCCGTATTCTAACTCTCCTTGGCTATTCTCAACGTACTTTAGGTAGATACCAACAAGCTCAGATCTTTCATCAAGAAGCGTTGGATATTTCTAGAGAAGCAAAAGATCAACCCTGCGAAATTGCTAATCTTAATCATCTCAGTCGTACCTATGTTCAGCAAAAAGAATATGGGGAGGCAATTAATTACAGTCAAAGAGCGTTAATTCTCGCTCGCCAAGCAGGAGATAGATTAGGGGAAGCCAATGCTTTAGTTAATCTTGGTTACAGTAAAGTATTTTCTGCTCGTGAAGTAGAAACAATGGACACAGAAGGCTATGATGAGGCGATTCGTTATTTAGAACAAGGAGTAGAATTAGCAGAAAAATTAAGTGATATTCAAAGTCAATCTCTTGGTTGCAATAGTTTGGGGATTGCTTATGTAATTTTAGCTCAACCCACAGCAGCGATCAGGCAGAGCCTGGCGCGGAACGCGATCGCCTCTTTAGAAAAAGGTGCAAAACTGGCACAGATGTCAGGAGATATCTATTTACAGGGTTTAAGTTTTACTTATCTATCAGAAGCCTATTACAGTATTCAAGATAAAGGGAGAGCAGTTTACTACGGTTGTTTGAGTATGTATCTACTCAATCAGATTAACTCGGTAGAATGGCGACAATCTGCGGGTTTAATGGCAATTATGCAAGGACAAATCGGCGAAGAAGCCTTCTTTAATTTATTGTCTCAGTATCGATCGCAAGTTCTTCCTCTAATTGGGGTTGATGGTTATGATTATCTTGCTGAATTATTGCAGGAATACAAAGAGTCTTAAGTTAGTTCCGTTTTGCTAACTTGATATTTTATTAAAATTTCTTAACATTGGGGTGGTAGCCTAATCAACCGTAGCAACCTCTTTTAATTGCTGTAATAAGTTTTCTGCCGTATAGGGTTTGGACAGAAAAGCTTTGATGCCAATTCTTTCGGCTGCGGTAATCTTATCCCTCTCTGCTAGACCGCTATTAGCAATGAGTTTGACTGAAGGATTAATTTTTCTCAAGGTACGCATTGCTGTCAGACCACTCATTTCTGGCATGATCAAATCCATCAAAACAACACTGATTTCCGCTTGATTTTGAGTGTACAAAGCGATCGCATCTATGCCATTTCTAGCAGTTAGCACTCTATAATTGTAGGTTTCTAAAGTAGCTTTAGTAACATCAAGAATTGAGGGTTCATCATCGACAACGAGAATTAATTCCCCATTTCCTGGAGGTAATTCTTCTGTTGCTTCTAGGGCGATCGCTGCTGTATTAGAAGCGGGCAAAAACACTTTAAACTGAGTTCCTCGCTTCTTTTCGCTAACTACATCGACAAAACCACCATGACTTTTAACAATGCCAATAACGGTGGATAAACCCAAACCCGTACCCCTACCAGGTTCTTTGGTGGTAAAGAACGGTTCAAAAATGCGGTCTATAATTTCAGCAGGAAGACCAACGCCAGTATCGGCAACGGTAATTAGAACATAAGACCCTGGTTGAGCATCTAAGTGTAGCTGTGCATAGGCAGCATCAACCGTAAAATTCTCACCTTTGATGGTTAACTGACCACCGTTAGGCATAGCATCCCGTGCATTGACTGCCAAATTCATCAATACCTGATGGAGTTGATTAATATCCCCATTAACTGTCCACAGATTTTTAGGCCCACTTATTGTTAATTCAATTACTTTAGGAAAAGTTTCCTCAATTATTTGTTTAATTTCTGCGATTAAATGACGAATTTGTACCGTACCGCGATCGCCCTCTAAGCCCCGTGCGAAGGTCAGAATTTGCCGAACTAAAGCTGACCCCCGTTGGGCATTAGTTTCGATGATCTTGAAGTATTCTTTGGTCTGCTCGTCTACATTGGGTAACTTGAGAGGAAGCAGTTTAGCAAAGCCCAAAATCGGAGCGAGAATATTATTGAGGTCGTGAGCAATACCACCAGCCAGCGTTCCTAAGCTTTCCAAGCGTTGGGCGCGCAGAAATTGATTTTGGAGCTGTTTTTGTTCGGTAATATCGGTATTAACCACCAAATAGGACTGAGGATTTCCTGCTTCATCTTTTACCAGTGTCCAGCGACTTTCAACCACAAGATCTTTAACCGCTTTAGTAACTTGATTTAGTTCTCCTTGCCATTCACCTTTTTCCCGAACTATTTGCTGAATTTTGTTTAATTCTGTCAAAGATTCTCGATCTAAAAGCTCGTTGGCATCTCGCTCCAGGGCTTCTTCTTGTTTCCAGCCATATAATTGTTCTGCTCCTCGATTCCAAAATAAGATCTGGTTATCTAATCCTCGAACTATAATTGCATCTGTGGTTATATCGATCAGGGCAGCCTGTTCTTGTATTTTTGCCTCTGCTTGTTTGCGCTCGCTGATATCAGTAATGATTCCATCGAGACGAACTGGTATATTGTCCTCATTGTAGATAACTTGAACGCGGTCTAAAAGCCAACGAATTTCACCATCAGGGCGCACGATTCGATATTCCATTTCTTGCTTACCTTCTTCAAGTAAGCGTCGAGCAAAATAATTTACTCGTTCGCGATCTTCAGCATGTACAACTTCTAACCAAAGTTGGGGATTTTCATAAAATTCAGTTACTTTATGACCATAAATACTCTCGGCTGCTGAATTGAGATATAGTATCTGGAAACTTTGGGCATCGGCTAACCAAACTACGTCTTTGAGAGAAGTAAGGATACTATTAAAACGTTGCTCGCTGGCTTGTAAATCTAAATCGGTTTGCTGACGCTGCAAGGTACTAGCAATTATTTCTCCCACAATTTGCAATAAATTGATTTTACTAGATGACCACATTGTCTCTTGAGAGAAAGAAGCAAAACCAATCCAGCCAGCGATGGTGTTGCGTTGTTTGAGGGGAATTATAACCAAAGAGCAAAGATTAAAGATGTGCCAATTTTCTCGATCTACTGCTGCTTCTGATGGTAACTCGGCGACACTATTGATATAAAGAGTTTCACCCTGCTTGATTTTGGCTATTGCCCAAGGAAACATAGCAACGGGAAGGGTTTGGGCATTTTGAATTTGAGGTGTTGCTTCTGGCGTTACCCACTCATGGGTCATGGAAAAGGTGGCTTGGTCCTCACCAAAGCGAAAAATATAGCCAGTTTCAAACTCATTAGACTCGCTGATAATTTGTAGAGCAGATTCGATTTCTGTTGATATTTGTTCGGCAGACACATTGAGAAATCGAGCCGAAATACTGGAAATCTGTTGCTCTAACTCTAATTGCTGCGCCAATTTTGTTTGAATTTGCTGTCTTTCTTCTATTTGCTGCTGAAGTTGCTGGTTAGCTTTTGTAACTTGGGATATTCTCTCTCTTAGCTGTTCTTCTAATTCGCTAGTTCGATTCTCTAAATATTCGGCTCTTTCTAATTCTAACTGGCAAACCTGTCGTTGTAATACTTCTATTACCTCATACATTTCTGTGGGGTCGAATAGCTGAAGCAAATTAGTCTGGGTAATAATTCCCCGCAGTTCTCCCCGCGAACCTGCTACCAATAATCTTCGTACTCGACGCTGCTGCATCTGCTCATGTATCGACCACAAAGAATCTTCGGGATTGACTAAAAACAAAGGGGTACTCATAAACCTTTGTACTGGTTGGGAGAAATCTAAATTTAGGGCTTGAAACTGCACGATATCTCTTTCCGTTATAATTCCCACAGGCATTAATAATTCGTTTGGCTCTCGATCTGACTCGACAATGGCGACATAACTAACTTGGCTGTCCGCCATTAACTTTGCTGCTTGCCGAACCAATATCGTAGGTGGGGCATGGATAACGCGAGGGCTCATTACTTCTTCTACCCTAAGCCATTTCATAAGATTGAGTGGCTTGAGATTCTGACGTAGATTTTTTTCCGTAATCAACCCCAATAAGCGATCGCTTTCATCTACAATTGGCAGATGGCGAATGGAGTGCTTGCGCAGTAAATTTAGGGCAATAAAAACATCTTCTGTGCCAGATGGGGTTAAAGTAATTAACTCCCTGCTCATTACTTCCCCAACAGCTATCCCTGCTAAATCTTCTCCTGTGGCAATTAGCCTGACTAAATCTCGCTCGGTAAATATTCCCTCAAGTCGAGCATCTTCCACTACCAAAGCACAACTATTATTAATTTGAATAGTAGAATTTGCATCTGAAGCATCGTGACTTTCACTCAGGTAGCAACTGTTTGCCCACTCTTGCATTTGTCGAATAACTTCTCTTAAAGGAGTTTTAGAATTTACTGTCAAGGGTTGACGATCGATTATCTGTTCTAAGGGAAAGAAGTTATTTGGCTGCACAATTAATTGAACTTTAGCAAGATACTCTTAGCTTAATTGTAAGTATATGAGTATAAATTATGAACAAACAATGCTTGAGCGACTTAGGAATAGTTGCCGACCGACGCTCATTTCATCCTCATATTACCGTGGCGCGATCGCTCTCACAAAAAGTAGGGTGGGCATATCCAAGTTACAGCTAGCCAAAGTCTTTAAAAACTAACCTTGCCCACTAACTACTTATCTTTCTGCTTCCAGAATACGAGAATAGTAAAAACTAGTACTAGTCATTCCTGTCCGCTTAATCTTAAAACCATTGCTTGCTAAAATTTTGATAATATCAGCTTCTTTATGTTGATAAGCGCGAGTAGTTTTAGAAGGACCAGGAAAAAATTCACCAATTTTTTTTAAGATAGACAATAAAAAGGTTTTAGGCGCGAAACTAAGGATAATACGAGATTTTGCCATTGATGCTAAATGAGCAATCATTTCTGCTGCATCTTCTTGAGGATAGTGAATAAGTACATCCAAACAGATAACTGTGTGATAATTACCCCTTAAAGCTTCTAAATCTTGGACAGTAAAAGAAATATTGTGAGGATCTCCTAACATTGTTTTAGCTCTTGCATCTGCTTCTAGCACCATTTTTTCGGAGATATCGCTAGCATGGACTACTGCACCCATTTCTGCTAGAGGAATACTCAGACTACCCACACCACAACCAGCATCACAAATAGAAATTTCGGCTAAGTTATTATCTGCTTTTAACCAGGAGATTACCGTATCAATAGTTTGCTGATGTCCGATGCGGATATCTTTTTGAACTTTGTTTACTTCTCCGTCACCATAAATTCTGCGCCAGCGATCGAATCCTGTGGCATTGAAATAGTCTTTGACGATCGCTTTATCATTTACTGTCTTCATTATTGTGTTTTTTATCTAAATCTTTCACCGCCAAAGTATTTTATCTTGTTAACGGATCGAAAAAAATATGAAAAAAATACCAGCGATCGCGTCGCTGGCTGTTTAATTGTTGTTGTTGTTATATAATCCTGGGGAAATCTTAGCTGCACGTTCCCAAAATTGGCAACTATTTTTATTCCTTAATAAGAATTGTAACAGAAGATACGATTATATTGTTAAAAACTTTTAAAGATATTATCTTAATCTGTTGAGATATTGTGAAGATACCCTTTCGCTAACTGCGGACGACCCCAAATAACTCGTTCTTGTTGGTAAATTGCCATCCCTGGTTTTGCTCCTTTTGGCTTGTAGACATGTTTGGGTTTTGTGTAGACTACTGGGACTTGTTCACTTTGCCGTGCTTGACTATAGTAAGCTGCCAGATCGGCAGAAAATTGTAAATCTTTTTCTTCTGGAATAGCACCTGGTTCTAAGCGTAGCAGTAAATGGCTACCAGGAATTTCTTGAGTATGAAACCAAAGATCGTAATCTCCTGCTGTCCGAAAAGTTAAGCGATCGTTTTGACGATTATTCCGACCAATCCACAATTCAAACCCCGATGGTGTCTTGTAGCGGTAAGGTTTAGAGTCCATATCTAGCTGAGTTTGGTTAGGACGGTTATTGGGTAGATAATTTTGTCCAATTAATTCAGCGCGGATTTCTTCTAGGGTTTCTAAGTCTTCAGGGTAATAATAAGTTTCTAATTGACTAAGACTTGCCTTAACTTGTTCTAAATAATTAATTTCTGATTCTACTGCCTGTAACAATGGTTTAACCGCATTTTTAGCTCGTTTCAGCTTTTGATGACTTTTATAGAGGGATTGGGCATTTTGAACCGCATTTTTTTCAGGATTAAGTCTAATCTTCACTGGCTTCCCTGTCTCAAAATCTGCGAGGGTGATAGATGTCATTCCTGGTTGCCACTGCTGTAGGTGTGCCATGAGTAAATCACCTTGTTGCCGATAGGCTTCTGCTTCTTGTGATTGTTCGAGTCTGTGGCGAAAAGTATCGGCTTTTTGCTGCATTTTCTTCAACAGATTAGTTACTTTCTGCCTTAGTTGATGGTGCAGTTGCTTAAATATTTGTTGATTAAATTCTTTTGTGTAGTAGCAGTTAAGTAAATCCTGAACGCTGGAAGCAGATTTAAGCATATTCCAACCTAAGACAGTGTAGCCTTGTGATTGCCAGCCTGGTTGAAAATTTTTTGTGGCTAGTATTTTGAGCCACTCTTGCCAATATTTAAATAATGCTTGCCAGTCAGATAATAATAATTCTTCTGTGGATTTTTCTGGGGTTAGTCCAGCAGCTTGAATTATTTCTACTGCCACACTAGGACTCAATCCTCGATAACTATTAAGTAACTGGCGTTTAAGTCCCCCAGGCACAAGACTAACCCTTTCTTGCCACCGAGTAAAAGATTCTTCTAATTTGGGTAAAGTGCCAACTATAGCAGGTGGGAAATGATAGGGCTGTCCTGTTTGGATGGGGCGGACACTAGATTGAGTTGAGCTAACTTGATGAGCAGTCGTTACAATTTGTCGATTAGCATCTGTCAGAATAACATTGCTATATTTACCCATAATCTCTACATAGAGATGCCATAAAGGTTCTTCCCCTGGACGTTGAGCAAATTGTAAATCAATTACTCTTTCCCAGGGAGCGATCGATTTAATAGTAATCAAAGCTAATCCTTTAAGTTGATGTCGGAGTTGATCGCTAAAAGTAAAGGTATCGGGAGTGCGGGGAGGAGGATCGCTCAGACAAATTCTCGCTGCTTGGGGATGCCAGCAAATAGTTAACCAACCTCTCTGTTTGAGGGTTCTCAAAGCCAGAGAAAGGGTATGGCGATCGCGCTGATATACCTGTTCTGTGCGGGCTGGTATCCAATGATGCTCTATTTCGCTAGCAGCAGCAATTAAGGTCGTATAGTCAACTGATTGCATAAGATTAAGAGACGAGCCTCATATCTATAGAAAGAGATCTTATTTTAAAATTTTATCTGGGTTATAGAATAATTTGAATTATGAGAAAAAGCTGAAAAAAAGCTAAAAAATACTAAAATATCATTACTTATCTGGTCTAAATGCTTGTAAAGCTAATTTTTTATATATAACATTAAGATCGTATTTTTAACCATCCTCTAGGACATCTTAAACATCCTAAAAATTATGGATATACAACTAATTAATATAGGTTTTGGGAACATTGTTTCCGCTAACCGCATTATAGCTATCGTAAGTCCTGAATCCGCTCCTATTAAGCGGATCATTACTGATGCTCGTGAGCGAGGGCAACTCGTAGATGCAACCTATGGTCGTCGTACTCGCGCTGTGATTATAACTGACTCAAGTCATATAGTTTTATCGGCAATCCAGCCAGAAACTATAGCTCATCGCTTTGTCGGTAATAAAGAATCATAGTCAACGAGTCACACTAAGAAAACTAAATCCCCTCTATTCAATGTCAACAGGAAAACTGATTGTCATAACTGGACCTAGCGGTGTAGGCAAAGGCACAATTGTGCGCTCGCTACTCGCTAGTCATTCCCAATTATCTCTATCTATCTCTGCCACCACTAGAAAACCTCGTTCTGGGGAAAGAGATGGCAGAGATTATTACTTTGTCGATCGACAAGAATTTGAAGCAATGATCGAAAGCGATCGACTGCTAGAATGGGCTGAATACGCAGGTAATTATTATGGAACACCTAAAGACAAGGTAGAAGAAACTATTAATTTGGGTAAATGGATTCTTTTAGAAATAGAATTAGTGGGCGCAAGAGCCATTAAACAAATTTTTCCTTCAGCCCTCCGTTTATTTATTCTTCCTCCTTCCCTAACAGAATTAGAAAGGAGATTACGTAGTCGAGGTAAAGACTCAGAAGAAGCTATTATTCGTCGCTTAGCTAGAGCTAAAGAAGAGATAGCAGCTAGTCAAGAGTTTACTCACTGTATTACAAATGATAACTTAGGAAAAACCATTCAAGAAATAGAAAAACTAATCTTTAATTATAACATTTAGCCAATTATTTTAGCCACAATTAATTACTATCTTTATTAAATTTTAAGTTTAAATAAATCAACTGCTTTACTAAAATAAAAATTAAATTTACCAGACAATACCTCGGCAAATGTCTCGGATTTGCCACTTTTTTTCGCTTAACTATACTCAGCAAGCCATACAAAAACTTAAGCAAGATGGTAGTTAAAAATAAACACTAAACAAAGATAGTTTGTAGTTAGCTTTCCAGCTAGCTAAACGAGTAATAATAACCATAATGGCATTTACTTCGTTTTATACTATTTTTTGTTAAAATCTTGTGAGGCATTAAGTAAAGCCGAGTTTTTTAGTAATTAACTTTAAAGAGAAAGGGATCAAAATGAAGCTTAATTGGTCTATATTTACCCCAGTAACACTAACACTGTTAGCCACTGCCACACTATCTGCTGAAGCACAAGAAACAAGATATGATGCAGACATCTATCTAGATGCTTTAGATGCAGATGGACATCTATCCATTTTAGCTGAGGAAACTAGCCGAGCTAAAAGCAATGATGAAAAATTAGTTTCAGAGTCGAAAGTATCTGCGGCTAAGAAAACATTAGAAGCTACTACAGAAGAATCGAAAGTATCTGCGGCTAAGAAAACACTAAAAGCCACCATAGAAAAGCCTAAAGCACAAGTCGAAAAAACTAAAACTGAATATACAAAAGAAAAAGATTCAGATAAGGTAGCTAGTGCTTATAAAGAGTCTTATAAAAGCGATAGTAAAGCCTATGCTGAAGTAGCGGCTGCACCTAAAGCCAAAGAAGCAAAAGCAGAAGCTTATGGAGGCGATTATGGTGATGGTGCAAGTAGTTCAGATCAAGGATTTTTATCAAAACACACTACAGAAATAGAGTTTACTTTTGCTATTTTGGTAATCGTTGTCGGTTTAATCGCCTCTGAAAGATTCCAGAGAGCGCATGAAAACCACAAGCATGATTTTGAAGAATCTAGCAATGATTTTGAACAAATCAAAGATGTTTAATCACCAAAATTCAATTGATCAAGTTGGATTATTGGTTAGGAATCATTAAATAGCTGAAACTCAGACATCTTCAGTTATAAACATCCTGATTTTTTCTTCTGTCTACAAATTCGACTAATAAATAATAGAAAAAAGCAAAATGAGTAGCGGATAAACAACTATCTTAATGCTACTCATAATTTTTGCCAACCCAACCTTTGTTTGTTTTTCTCTCCTTATTGTTGTCAAATATATCGTCAAAAATACTAGGAATTAGCAATCTATCTAATGAGCAATCTATCTATGGAATCAAACGCAACTAAGAGAACCACTAGACGAGGTTCTACCGCAACTATATTTAACAGAAAAAGAATAATTAATAATCTTGATAATGTCCAAGATGCACTTGTATGTCTTTTATGTATTGGTTTATTGATTGTAATGGTGCTTCTATTAGTGAATCTATTTGTTCACTTACAAGCACAACCGGATTTTAGACAAACTATTTCTGATATGCTCTTTCTACTAATTTTGGTTGAGTTATTCAGACTGATGATGGTGTACTTAGAAGATCATCATATTTCTATTGGAGTAGCAGTAGAAGTTACCCTAGTTTCTGTCTTACGGGAAGTAATTGTTGAAGGGATAATCCATATGACCTGGCTTCAAATTGCAGGGGTTTGTGCTTTTATTGTATCTGTCAGTTTACTATTATATGTAGAAGCTATAGTCAAATCTAAAGAGGGTGAAAATCCCAAAATACAAGCAGGACATGGGCATTAGTCATTAGTATATTAAATTTAATAATCTTATATCTGTATTATGAAATAAACTTTATTTAATCTTATAAATTGAGTATTATTAAGTATTTAATTTGAGATTTATATATTAACTAAATAGTAAGAGTATAAAAAAGTAATACTCTTACTATTTTTTTCTTGATTAGAAGTGTTTTGAAAATAGAAATTATCTATCTAGCTAATAATAAGAATTGGTGTTATTAGTAACTAATTACGAATGACAAAGGACAAAAAATTAATCATCATCCTGTTTATTAGAATCATCTTCTTCTACAGGATCAAATTCACAACGGTTAAAAACGTGTTTAATTAAATTTTGTTGCTCTTCGCTAGAAGCAAACCACCAAGGCAAGTGACCTGTAGGTGCTTTTTCAGGATCAAAAGTCAATTGTTCGTACAACAGATAACCAGTACTACTATCAACATCTCCTTGTTTCCAGCCTACAAGAGTAGCAAAATTACGCCAAGTTTTTGTAGAAAAGTCTCCTTCTTCATTAACACTTAACCAAACCTGTTGCTGAGAACTAAACCCAAAATTTCCTTCACTATATTGTTGCCATAGTTGGTTAATGGTATTTATATCATTGCAAGAAAAATCGGTTAGGGGTTTTAGTTTAGAATACCTACGAGAGTTGGTTCTTTTTGCTGTCTTAATTATTTCACTAACTAGATAATTAGTTTGGCGATCTGCTTCTGCCCATTTTTTTTGCGATAGTAATTTTTGTAATTCAGTGTAATTAATTCCTGTTTTAGTAGAAATAATGGGAGTAATGTCGGGAACAACAGAATCTGATGATTGAGAATCGGCAGAAGTATTATCTGTAGAAACAGCAATTTCTGAAGTTTCCTCGGAATTTTCTCCTGCCGATGCAGCAGCTTGAGTTTCCGTTGCGCTAGATTCGTCTTCCCCGTCAGTCTGAGATGTTTCTGCTGCGGTAGTTTCCTCGGGATTTTCTCCTTCTGGTGCAGCAGCTTGAGTTTCCGTTGCGCTAGATTCGTCTTCCCCGTCAGTCTGAGAGGTTTCTGCTTCGGTGGTTTCCTCGGGATTTTCTCCTTCTGGTGCAGCAGCTTGAGTTTCCGTTGGGCTAGATTCGTCTTCCCCGTCAGTCTGAGATGTTTCTGCTTCGGTGGTTTCCTCGGAATTTTCTCCTGCCGATGCAGCAGCTTGAGTTTCCGTTGGGCTAGATTCGTTTTCCCCGTCAGTCTGAGATGTTTCTGCCTCTGAGTTTGCGTTATTTTCTGGCTGATTATCAGAATTAGTTTCTGTATCAACAGATGATAAAACAGTGTTGGGGTTATTAGTTTCTACCGTAACTTCAGGAGGATTAGAGTTATTGGCAGTTGTAGAATTTTCATTGCTAGAAGGTTGCTCAGAAGCAGTGTCTGAAGTTCCATTAGGTATAATTTGAGCGATCGCTTCTTTGTAGCTATTAATAGGAATGGCATAATTAGATATTGCCCCTGTTAAAGCATGGATATTTGCTTCACCATGAAGACCTATTAGCCGAGCATTTCTATCTAAAACAGGACCTCCGCTCATTCCAGGAAAAGCTTCCCCACTATATACCAGAGCGTAACCATTGGGAGTCGATTGTGGCAAAATGCCCACCAAACTGGCTGAAAAAAAGCGATAATAACGACTGTCCTCTTGCCGTAATTCCCCAGGATAACCAGCAAAGTAGATACTTTGTCCTTCTGTTGCTTGAGCAGAATTACCTATTTCAGCTACTTGGTAATTTTGATTAGTAGTAAAATTAATTATGGCTAAATCTAGCCCTGGTAATTGCTCGATCTCGGCTGGATTGACATAATGTTGTCGCCCATCAATAGTTTGAACTGTATACTCTCCAGGGTTTTGAACGACGTGCCAATTAGTCAGGACTGCATAAATATTATCGGATTGATTAATGATTACTCCTGAACCAATACCACTGCCATCAATACGCACTGTAATTTGTTTGGCTCGAAGATTGATTTGTTCTGGAGATAATGCTTGAGTGAGTTGCTGAACTTGTGCCATACTCACATAAGGTTGTACGGCTATGGCGATCGCCAACCCTGTTATCTCGATCGATATTGCTGCCAATTTGCCAGCAAGATTCATTATTTTAACCTCCTATAAACCCAAATCTGGCGAAAACTCGCGACAGCTTTTACTAAATCTGGCTTCTGCTTGCATATGATAAATAAGTTTTTCAATATTTTTATCTTGGTTTGAACTTACAACTATCGGTTGTTGCTGCTTTTTGAAACGTAGTTTATCATCATCATAATTAGATAAAAAGATAGAGGGTGGAGTAATCTGTATAATTGTCTTGAACGGAATAGCTAAACTGGAGCGAGTAATCAGTTTTTGTAGAGGAAAACAAGGTTGAGAACCATCTTCAAATAGATCGGGTTCATCCCAAAGAGGATAGGCATGTTTCCCATTAATCCCCACAACCTCTCCTTGACTATTGAGCAAAGGTCCCCCACTCATTCCTTTTTTTACATCATTGGTGTAGCCAATTTGATAACCTTCTTCGAGGGCTTTGTCTAGTACAATTGATACTCTGCCAGTTTTTAGGGCCAACTCTGACATGGCATTTGGCGATCGCTCAATAGCTAAATTTTCATTGTCTCGATCGTGAGGGAAACCAGCAGCAAAAATAGATTCTCCTACATTTAAACCTAGAAAATCTCCTGGTATTGCAGTTTGGTAAGAATTATGAACAGCGCGAAATCTCAATACAGCTATATCATAGTTATCTAACTGAGAATTGCTTAAAACTCTAGCATGGTGTATCTGTCCATCTGGAGTTTGAATATGATATGGTGGTTCTCCTGCTCGTAATACATGTTTATTCGTGACTACTATATAGTTGGAGTCCTGACTGTCCCAAATAGTTCCAGAGCCAATCGCTTCTGTAGCTAAAATTTTGACAGTAATTTTAGCAGCTATTTGCTCGATCGTGGTTGGAGAGGGAGAGGATTGAGAAACTATAGTTTCCGCCTTATTGGTCTCTAATAAATAGACCGCTCCAGGCAATGTCATACCGATACTGGTCAAACAAATAAATAGTTTAAAAAATTGAATTTTAATCTTTAAAAATACCTTGATATAGATAACTGTTTATGCTCATTTTAAGGGAATATGAGCATAATTTCATTTTTTAGCTATTGTGTTATTGACTCAAAGAAACTTGTTCAATGAATTTTTCCATATCAACGTACAAGTTGCCATCTTCATAAAAACTAGCATCGTTTTCGCCAAGAACAATTGTTTGACCACTAACAGTGCGACGGAAATCAATCAGTTTAACCAAGACTGTTTCTGGGTTTGTTCCTAGCTTAAATGTAATCAAAACATTATTGTTGGGACAAGTACCACCACGAGTATTAGCAACACAAATTACTGGTTGCTCATTGACAATTCCTGTACGAATGTATTTTAGGGTTCCATTATCAAGAAAACGTTGAAATCTTTTGGATACTGCTAAACAACGAGCTTTCCGATCCCATTCCTTTGAGTAACTACGAATCCAGGTGATAAGGTTAACTCTACCTCTCGGAGTAGTAACAAAAGTGTTCCAATTACCGTTAAGTTGAGCGCAATAATAGGTATTACTTCTGGTTTCACTCGCTTGAGTTTGAGTAGCAGTAGCACCAAAGGCTAACGCCAGCCCAGCGAGAATTCCTACCAATGATTTTTTTAGCGTCATAGCTATCCTAGAATAATCACAACTTTTATTTATGCATAATCTATGCAATTATGCCTCACACACTGATAATTTTAACTAATGTCTATGAGATTATTGTCACTAAATGTTAAAAAATTATTCAAAGTAGACAATTCCGTTTACATTTTAAGTTATATTATTGTGCCAAAAATTTTCTGACAACTTCTTCTACGGGTGAAGCTTGCTCGTCTACTTGATAATTCATGTGCTGCATGGCATCAGCAGAAATTGTTCCAGCAAGTTTATCGATCGCCTCTTTTACTTGGGGATATTTAGTTAAGGTTTGTTGATTAAATATAGGTACTGCTTCATAGGGAGGGAAATACTTTTTATTGTCTTCTAAGACAACTAAATTCAGGATAGGAATTAAACCATCGGTGGAATTCCCCGCGACTAAATCTACTTGTTTGGTACTTAAGGCTTTATACATTAAACCTATTTCCATTCCTTTAGGCGAGCGCGCAAACTTTAAGCTATAGGTTTTAGCTAAACCAGGATAACCATCTTCTCTGGCTAAAAATTCATGACCAAAACCAGCTTGCCATTGAGGAGTATATTGCGCTGCTTCAGAAATAGTTTTTAGATTGTATTTTTGGGCATCTTCACCCCGAATAACAATTGCAAAAGTATTCTCGAAACCTAAAGAATCTAATACTGCTAAATTAAATTTATCTACATAAGCTTGTTTTACTCGTTGATAAACTATTTGAGGGTCGGTAATTACTTTTTGTTTGAGAATTGCAGTAAAAGCTGTTCCTGTATATTCTACATAGCCATCAATTTCTCCTGCCTTAACTGCTTCGTGAGCGATAAAAGTTCCGCCTAAATTAAAACGGCGATCGACTGGAAGATTAGTTTCTTTTTCAATTTGTTGGGCGAGAAGTTCTCCTAAAATTATTTGTTCGGTAAAATTCTTAGAGCCAATAATAATTTTGTCGTTACTATTATTAACTAGGGCAGTTTGTTGCCAAAATATAGTACTAAGCAGAATTAGCAAGATTATGCCTAAGGGTAATGTCCATTGCCAAATAGATACTTTTCCTGTCGTTTTCTTGGCATCTAAACTAGCTTCTAGCCAACTCAGTAATAGATCTGCACCTAAAGCAATAATGGCAGCAGGAATTGCCCCCGCTAGAATTAACTCATTATTAACTGTGGCAATACCACGAAAGATCAAAACTCCTAACCCTCCACCGCCAATAGCAGCAGCAATAGTAGCGATACCCACACAAATTACGGTAGCGACTCTTACCCCTGCCAAAATAATTCCTAATGCTAAGGGAATTTCTACTTGCCAGAGTAATTGGCGATCGCTCATTCCCATGCCTCTACCAGCTTCAATAATAGCTGGATCGACGCTTTTGATGCCTGTATAGGTATTGCGAATTAGAGGCAGTAAGGCATAAAGAGATAGGGCAACAATGGCGGGAACTTTGCCAATACCTCCCAAAAAGGGGACAGAAATGAGAAACCCAAAAATAGCTAGACTTGGTATAGTTTGAATAGCATTGGCGATCGCTAGAATTGCTTTGGATAGTTGGGGTTGGCGAGTAATCAGAATACCTAAAGGAATACCAATAGAGATGGCAACACTAATAGAAATAATAACGAGAATTAGATGCTCTCCAGTGTATTGCAGTATGTCTGATGTGTAGCGGGTAAGAAACAAATTTTTTCAGATACTTTACTCTCATCACCTGCGATTGTAAGCGAAAAAGTCGGATTTGCTCTTAATTTTTTGCTGGTTTTATGACCAAATAAATAGCAATTAAGCAACAGCTATTTAAGAAATTATTTATATTTACATATTTACGTTCATTCTCTTTCTGCTCTTTTGACCGCCCTTCGGGGCGGGGGAATAGGGAGTAGGGAGTGGGGAATAGGGAAAGAAATTAGCCCCGAAAATGGTTTCAAGCACGGAGGCGGAGTTTCTCCGCCTCCGCTCGCCCTTTAAGGGCGA
>JBFRWE010000361.1:0-9710 GCA_051439345.1 Xenococcaceae cyanobacterium | reverse complement strand
ATTGCTAGATTAATTATGCTTAAAGTACTCCATCTATCAGATATTCATATGGGTAGTGGGTTTTCTCATGGTCGAGTTAATCCAGAAACAGGAGTTAACACTCGTTTAGAAGATTTTGTGCAAACTTTGAGTCTGTGTATCGATCGAGCAATTAACGAACCAGTAGATTTAGTTTTATTTGGGGGGGATGCTTTTCCTGATGCTACTCCTCCTCCCTATGTTCATGAAGCCTTTGCTAGTCAGTTTCGCCGTTTAGCTGATGCCCATATACCCACAGTCTTATTAGTTGGCAATCACGATCAGCATTCTCAAGGCAATGGGGGTGCTAGCTTATCTATCTATCGTACCTTAGTTGTCCCAGGATTTATCGTTGGGGACAGTATTGCCACTCACCGTATTAGTACTAAGAATGGCGATATTCAAATTATTACTTTACCTTGGCTAAATCGTGCTACTCTGCTAACTCGTCCAGAGACAGAAGGTTTATCTTTAGCAGAAGTCAATCAACTGTTAATCGAACGTTTACAACCAGTACTAGAAGCAGAAATACGCCGTCTCGATCCCCAGTTACCAACTATTTTACTCGCTCATCTCATGGCAGATCGGGCTAATTTGGGTGCAGAAAGATTATTAGCAGTAGGTAAAGGTTTTACTATTCCTGTATCCTTTCTAATTCGTCCAGAATTCGATTATGTAGCTTTGGGTCATGTCCACAAACATCAAAATCTTAATAAAGATAATAATCCTCCCATTATCTATCCTGGAAGTATTGAACGAGTAGATTTTAGTGAAGAGAAAGAAGATAAAGGTTATATTTTTTTAGAAGTAAAACAAGGTTCTGTCCAATGGGAATTTTGCCCTTTACCTGTGCGTTCTTTTCGTACTATTGAGATAGATGTCTCTGCCGAAGAAGACCCCCAAAAAGCAATCTTAGGGGCGATCGCCTCAGCTAAGATCGAAGATACCGTAGTTAGACTAGTATATAAAATTCGTTCTGAACAATTAGAATTAATTAATACCTCTTCCTTGTATCAAGTCCTAAAATCTGCTCATAGCTATACTGTCCGTCCTGAATTAGTAAGTCAACTAGCCCGTCCCCGACTACCAGAACTAGGAATAGGTAATACTCTTGACCCTCTAGAGGCACTACAAGCCTATTTGGATAACAAGGAGGATTTGCAAGATATCAGTAAAGATATGTTAGAAGCTGCCGAAAGCCTTCTCCATCAACATCAAGCCTAAAACAGCTATGGACTAAATTAGTTACATTTATTTATAATCGATCGCCTAGCAAATATTCCAAGATAGACATGGTTAGCATTAATAAAAGCAGTAATCATTATGAATCAAGATTGGTAATCATGTACTAGCAAATGATAACTGTCCCTATACTCGTTTGGGGACTATGCGTAACTTAAAATCAAATTTATGATAGGCAAGCACCAAAGATTAGTAGCCTAGAGGAGAACAATGAGATGGCAGATAATAGAAGAAGTAAAGTAGTTACCCAAGGAACCCAGCGATCGCCCAATCGTGCTATGTTACGGGCAGTGGGTTTTGGCGATGGAGATTTTACCAAACCGATTGTGGGACTAGCTAATGGATACAGTACTATTACCCCCTGTAATATGGGTATTAATACTTTAGCCCAAAGAGCCGAAGCAGCCCTCAAACAAGCAGGCTCGATGCCCCAGATGTTTGGTACGATTACTATCAGCGATGGAATTTCTATGGGTACAGAAGGGATGAAATATTCTCTTGTCTCCCGCGAAGTAATTGCCGACTCCATTGAAACTGCTTGTAATGGTCAAAGCATGGATGGAGTTTTGGCTATCGGTGGTTGTGATAAAAATATGCCTGGGGCAATGATTGCTATGGCGCGGATGAATATTCCTGCTATCTTTGTTTATGGTGGAACGATCAAACCAGGACATTACAAGGGACAAGATTTAACTGTAGTTAGTGCCTTTGAAGCTGTGGGACAATACAGCGCGGGCAAAATTGACGAAGAAGAGTTAATGGCGATCGAACGGAATGCTTGTCCTGGTGCTGGTTCTTGTGGGGGAATGTTCACAGCTAATACTATGTCTTCAGCCTTTGAAGCTATGGGGATGAGTTTACCCTATTCTTCGACTATGGCAGCAGAGGATGCTGAAAAAGCAGAAAGTACCGAAAAATCTGCCTTTGTCCTCGTCGAAGCCATTCGTCAACAAATCTTACCCAGCCAAATTCTCACCCGTAAAGCTTTTGAAAATGCCATCTCCGTGATTATGGCAATAGGTGGTTCTACTAATGCAGTCTTGCATTTACTAGCGATCGCTAATACCATTGGAGTAGAACTAACCCTCGATGACTTTGAAACCATTCGTCAGCGTGTTCCTGTCTTCTGCGATCTCAAACCATCTGGTAGATACGTCGCTACAGATCTCCATCAAGCTGGTGGTATTCCCCAAGTAATGAAAATGCTCCTAGTTAATGGTTTATTACATGGAGATGCTTTAACTATTAGTGGTCAAACTATTGCAGAAGTCTTAGCAGATATCCCTGATACTCCTAAATCAGATCGAGATGTCATTCGTCCTTGGGACAAGCCTCTTTATCAAGAAGGACACTTAGCCATTCTTAAAGGTAATCTCGCTACAGAAGGGGCAGTTGCTAAAATTAGTGGGGTCAAAAATCCTCAAATTACTGGTTCTGCCAGAGTATTTGAATCAGAAGAAGAATGTTTAACTGCCATTCTCGATAAGAAAATTAAGCCAGGAGATATCATTGTCGTCCGTTACGAAGGACCTAAAGGAGGACCAGGAATGCGGGAAATGCTTGCTCCTACTTCTGCCATTATTGGTGCTGGTTTAGGAGATTCTGTTGGTTTAATTACTGATGGCCGTTTTTCTGGTGGTACTTACGGTATGGTAGTCGGTCATGTTGCTCCTGAAGCTGCTGTTGGCGGTACAATTGCTTTAGTAGAAGAAGGAGATAGTATTACTATTGATGCTCATCAAAAACTACTGCAACTAAATGTTTCTGAAGAGGAAATCAACAGACGCAAAGCAAATTGGCAACCTCGTCCACCACGCTATCCAAGAGGGATATTAGGTAAGTATGCTAAGTTAGTATCCTCTAGTAGTCTAGGTGCGTTAACAGATTTAGATTGTTAATCTTTTTCTTTCTCCAGACCTAGCTTAAAAATAGGAGTTCAGGAATTCATCGAGTCAGAATGAATCTATTATAGCCTTTCTCAAATAGGTGAGATACAAAATTTTCCGAATTCCGAACTCTGAGGCATTTGCTTATGGGGGTTTCCCCCATAAGCAAATGCCGAACCCAAAGGGCGAATTCCGAACTTATCTTAACCAAGGTGTATTTCACTAATTCGAGAACCGCTATATTGGTGAAGACTTAGAAAAGTCTCACCAATTTTTTTATTAACCAATTAATTAGTAATTAAGTAATAATACTAAATCCGACTCTAAAAACCCACTTTTAAACTAGAAGTATTGAACTTGTTCAAAATCTTTTACCTTCTGCCTTTACACAAGTTTTCGATGATGTATCTCAACAGAATTTAGTTCTTCCCTTTTCCTATTTAATTTATACTCTATTGATTATTTTACGATCGTTTCAGGGAACTATAAAATAGAGAAAATCTAAGTGTCAAATACTTGGTTACTATGCTCTCTTCTAAGAGAAAATACTAGGATGTCATTTTTGATCTGCACCAAAAATAATTATTACTTAATTAAAAATATTATTAAAATCTTATCGTCAATCATACTGTCTTTATAAAAAGAGGTTTTCTATTAAAGCTTGTATTAATTATATTCAATAATAAAATATCAATTAGCTTAAAGATAATGACTAATTTACAATAGAAGTTAATTACGACCATATACAGACAGAATTATTATATTTTGATCACAATGTCATGAATCAAAATTTTATCTCGGAAAATATAATGAACTCTAAACAACAAA
Source organism: Xenococcaceae cyanobacterium (assembly GCA_051439345.1). Lineage (GTDB taxonomy): Bacteria > Cyanobacteriota > Cyanobacteriia > Cyanobacteriales > Xenococcaceae > JASJDJ01. The sequence goes on along the minus strand of JBFRWE010000361.1, from coordinate 5,736 downwards.
ATCGTCATATATTAGTCATAGAAGATCCTTCATTTAAAAAAACAGTAATTTTAGATAATCCTACTTATTCTGTCGGTCGTCATTCTAGTAATGATATTGTTTTTTCTTCTGCAAAAACTTCTCGTTACCATGCCACTTTTTTGCGGAGAACAGATGTTAAAAGTAACAGTTACTCTTATTGGATTTTGGATGGAGACTTACAAGGCAATAGGAGTAGAAATGGTATATTTGTTAATAATAAAAAATGTTTAGTTCATGAATTAAAGCATGGTGATGTTGTTGAATTTAGCAATGATGTTCAAGCTAGATACCATATTCTCTCTAATTTTTCTGAAATCTTAGAGAATATAGATAATTTTGATTCAATAGAAAATAATGATGTTGCCAGAAATATAAATCAACAAGCAAAAATCAATAGTAAAGAAACCATTATTGCTACTTATGAAGACGAAAAACCATTAGATAATGTAAACGTAGCAAAATTAGCTTCCTTTGCTGAATTAAGCCCTCATCCTATTATAGAAATCGATCTTGATGGTAAGATCACATATTTAAATTCAGCAGCAATTATGAATTTTAAAAATATTTATCATCAAGGAACAAGCCATCCTTTGCTGAAAGGATTACTAGATAAATGCAATAATAATAATGGCAATTTATTTGTCTGTGAGGTTCAAGTTGAAGAGCGAATTTTTCAGCAAACTTCTCATTATTTACCAGACAACAAAATAATTAGAAGTTATCTATTAGATCTGACCGAAAAAAAACAGTTAGAAGAACAACTCAAACAAAAAGAAGAACTTTATAAAAATTTCTTTAAACAAACTAGCGAAGGAATTATTTTAGTTGAGAGTCTGACTAGAAAAGTTATTGAAGTCAATCATGCTTGTTGTGAGATATTAGGCTATTCTTCGGAAGAAATGCTGGAAATGACTCTTGATGATTTGATTTGGGATCGAGAAAATATAGATAAGACTATTCGGCAGGTATTGGCAGAGAAGAAAAGCTATTCAGGAGAATATAATTTTTTTAAACAGAATAATTCAACGATTAATCTGCAAGTAAATCTTAGTTTACTCAACTCTGTAGGCAAAGAAAAATTATCTATAATTTTACGTCCAGTTAAGGGTCAAAATCAGACAGTAGATTTTCTTGAAGAAAAAATTAGTAATCTACCTAATAAAAATCTCTTCAAACAACAATTAGTAACAGCGATCGCCAATGCTAATAGAAGTGAAAAACTCATAGGAGTTATGTATCTAAACCTAGTTCCTTATGCAGAAATTAGTCAGACTTTAGATAAGAAAGTAAGTAACCAATTATTATTTAACTTTAGCGAGAGATTAAAAGCTTGTTTACGTACTGGCGATACAGTTACTTATGCGGGAGAAGAGCAATTTGCACTACTGCTACCTGAAATTAGTGGTGTCGAAGAAGCAGCTAAAATTGCCCAAAGAATCATTGATGGACTACAACAATCATTTAAAATTGGTGAACATCAATTAGACTTAGAAACCAATATTGGTATTGCAATTTATCCTCAAAATGGAGATAATGCAGAAGCCTTAATTAAAAATGCGGAAATTGCTTTTTCTCGTGCTAAGGTACATAACAATCGCGCTTATGAATTCTATAGCTCAACTATGAATTCTCAAGCATCAGTTTTCTTAAACTTAGAAAATTTGCTGCAAAATGCTCTAGAAAAAGACGAATTTTTACTTTACTATCAACCCCAAGTAAATGTTAATAGTGGTAACATCCAAGGAATAGAGGCTCTACTGCGTTGGGATAATCCAGAATTAGGCTTAGTATCTCCAGCAAGTTTTCTTAAATTGGCAGAACAAACTGGATTAATTATTCCCATTGGTGAATGGGTATTACGGAACGCTTGTCTTCAAATTAAAATGTGGCAAGCTAAAGGTATGCCACCATTCAGAGTCTCAGTAAATCTCTCTTCTGTGCAATTTCGACAACCAAATTTGCCTGCACTAGTAGCTCAAATTCTAAAGGATACAGAGCTAGAAGCTAATTTATTAGAGTTAGAAATTTCTGCCAGCACGCTGATGGAACATGGAGAATATGCTAGTCAAATTCTTCATAAATTAAGAGATTTAGGTGTAAATATTTCTATTGATGACTTTACTAGTGGTTTTTCTTGTCTACACTATCTAAAAAGATTTCCTTTTGATACTCTCAAAATAGACCAATCTTTTATCAAAGAACTGAGAAACAATCCCCAAGATTTGTCCATTATTTCCGCATTAATAGAACTAGGTAAAGGATTTAACTTAAGAGTAGTAGCAGAAGGAGTAGAAACTAGACAACAAATTGAACTATTACGCAATGCCAAATGCGAACAAATGCAAGGATTTTGGTTTAGTCGTCCTCTAGCAGCAGAAGATGCTACTAAGTTGTTACCTTTTGATGAGGAAGAAGAGAATGAATAAAAGATAGGGTGGACAAATTAATTTTGCCCACTTTACTATTTACTTATTCATATTTATGAACATATTTTATGAAGCAGTCGCTAGTAACCCACTATGTCTTAATAATGGTTCAGTTTTAGGTTCTCGTCCTCGGAATTGCTTAAATACATCCATAGGATGCAGACTACCACCCAAAGCTAAAACTGTATTGCGATATTTTTTACCAGTAGCTGAAATTGCTGCTTCGTTATCTAGTCCTACTTCTTCAAAAGCAGCAAAAGCATCTGCGCTTAAGACTTCTGCCCATTTATAACTGTAATAACCTGCTGCATATCCTCCTGCAAAAATATGCCCAAAAGAGCATAAAAAATTATCTTCTGGCAAAGGTTTTAAAACTGTAGTAGTTTCCGCAATGCGATCGCGCACCTCATTAGGAGTCTCGTCTCCACCTGGTTGATAACGATGGTGCAATTCTATATCTACTAAGCCGAAGTGCAATTGACGCAACATCGCCGAACCACTCATATAGTTCTTCGCAGCTAACAGTTTTTGATAGTATTCTTCTGGTAAAGTCTCGCCAGTTTGGTAGTGTTTCGCCATACCGAAAAGAGTAGGGCGATCATAACACCAGTTTTCCATAAACTGACTTGGTAATTCAACCGCATCCCATTCGACATTATTTATACCAGATGCACCTACGTAATCAATGGTAGTGAGCATATGTTGTAACCCATGACCAAATTCGTGGAAGAGGGTAGTTACTTCCATAAAAGTCATTAAACTAGGCTTATCACCTACAGGTGGGGTTTGGTTACAGATTAAATAAGCTACAGGTAAACGAGTAGCAGTTTTACCTTCCACAGTCATTTTTGCCCTACCTACACAGTCATTCATCCATGCACCACCACGCTTTTCGGCGGGACGAGAATAGGGATCGAGATAGAAGTGTGCAATAGCTTCTCCCTCTTCATTATTAATCTGGAAGTAGCGTACATCTTCGTGCCAAACTGGTGCTTGTCCATCAGCAGGAATAATAGTTACTCCAAAGATACGCTTGGCTAAACCGAATAAACCAGATAAAACTTGAGGCAAAGGAAAATAAGGACGTAATTCTTCTTCGTTAAACTTAAATTTAGCTTCTTTTTGTTTTTCTGACCAATAAGTATTATCCCAATGTTTCAGATCGTCTTTACCAGCAAAGGCTTTTAACTCTTCAAACTCTTTTAGGGCAGCATCATAGGAAGCAACTCGTAATTCTTCTGAAAGTTTATCTACAGCTTCTACACTAGGAGCCATTTTACGAGCTAAACTCAACTCAGCAAAAGTATCAAAACCAAGAATATTGGCTTTTTCCTTTCTCAATTCTAAAATGCGATCGATATTGGGTTTATTATCTAATTCCCCACTAGAAGCACGAGACAGAAAAGCTTTATACAGTTTTTCTCTTAATTCGCTACTGGTTGCATACTTCATGAAAGGAATGTAGCTAGGATAATCTAACGTTACTACCCAAGGGCCTTCTTCTGGTGTAGCATCTTCTTCTCCCTCAGCTTTAGCAGTTTGCGCCATCAAACTTAAAGCACTGTCGGGTAAACCTTCTACATCTTTTTTATCAGTTAATTTTAATTTAAAAGCTTTAGTTGCATCGAGGACGTTATTAGAAAACTTAGTCGAAAGTTCTGCCAACTCTAACTGTATTTGGTTAAATCTCTTTTTGGTTTCTCCTTCTAAACCCACCCCAGATAGTTCAAAATCTCTGAGGGAAGATTCAATAATACGTTGTTGGGCTGGTTCAAATGTATCCCAATCTGCACTATTTCGTAATTCTTTAAAAGCTTCGTATATTGGTTTACTTTGAGAAAGTTTATTGTAGAATTTCACAACCTCCGGTTGCATTTTTTCATAGGCTTCTCTGAGTTTAGGACTATTTTTAACACCCATCAGATGTCCAACAATACCCCAACTCCAGCCTAACTTTTCTTCCATTTTGGTTAGGGGTTCAACTAATCCTTCCCAAGTAGGCGTTACCTCATTTTCGATTTTAGTTAAGTCTGTTTCTAATTCCTTTAGTAATTCAGTCATCGCAGGAACTACATGGGAAGCCTTAATTTTATCGAAGGGTGGTAAACCCTTGCCGATTAGTAAGGGATTTTCTGTAATGGTTGCGTTAGTCATATAGGTATTGTGGTTTCTGTATCTTTTGACTGTAACGCTTTATGAAGGGAGAGTGTAGGTTTAAGTGGGTTGGGATAACCGAATTTATGTTTTATAGTTAACAATTCATCTTGCATTTGTGCGAAGGAGACTCTCGGCTATGCCGACGAGACAGGGCGTTTGAACTGCCGAACTAAATTCGGCAGACAGCCCCTCAGAAATTCGCACACCTCCACTGATTAATTTTACAGTTGATGTGGTATGATGTGAGGCATGATTGAACGTGCCTACAAGTTCCGCTTTTACCCAAACACCGAGCAAGAAAATCTCTTGCGACGGACAATGGGATGTGTGCGCTTGGTCTATAACAAAGCTTTGGCTAAACGAACCGAAGCTTGGTACGAAAAACAAGAAAGGGTTGACTACAAGCAAACCTCTAGTCTTTTGACCAGTTGGAAGAAAACCGAGGAACTCGACTTTCTTAATGAGGTTAGCTGTGTACCTTTGCAGCAATGTTTGAGGCATCTGCAAAAAGCTTTGGCTAATTTTTGGGGGAAACGAGCCAAATATCCTCGGTTTAAGAAAAAGCGTAACGGTGGTTCGGCTGAGTTCACCAAATCGGCTTTTAAGTTCCGAGATGGTCAACTGTGGTTGGCCAAGTGTAAAGAACCACTGAATATAGTTTGGTCTAGACTTTTGCCTCAAGGGTGCAATCCTTCTACAGTGACAGTTAAACTTGAACCTAGTGGTCGTTGGTTTGTCTCTTTGCTGGTAGATGATTACACCATTGAAACTTGGCCACCAACATCTAAACAAGTTGGGATTGATGCTGGTGTTTCTACTTTGATTACTACCAGCGATGGTGAAAAGATAGCTAACCCTAAACATTTTAATCGGCTGTATCAAAAGCTTAAAAGAGCGCAAAAGGAACTGAGTCGGAAAACCAAAGGCTCTAGTAACCGATACAAGGCGCGACTTAAAGTAGCCAAAATCCACGCCCAAATTAAAGATGCTCGTACTGATTTTCTCCATAAGTTGACCACCCGCTTGGTTCAAGAAAATAGCTTGATAGCTATTGAAGACTTGGGAATTAGAAACATGGTCAAAAACCATAAGTTGGCTCGGTCTATCTCTGATGCTGCTTGGGGTGAAATGT
>JBFRWE010000360.1:0-3371 GCA_051439345.1 Xenococcaceae cyanobacterium | reverse complement strand
CAAGCTTGGCGAGAACGTCCGGAGAACGGGAGAATGAATCGTCCCAACGCCTTTCATCCTCAATTTCCTCTAAGATAATTGAGGCAATTGCGTTCTGTTCACTTTCAGTCAAGGTCTGTAACCTAGCTATCGCACGCTCAAGTAACTCAGTCATTGCTATTTCACTCAGAGCATAAACTATATCTTCTTTATTATCGCTGTTTTCGATACACTCGCAATTTAGACATTATTGGCTAGCATTAATGCTCGATTTAAATTAGCCCTGAAGTTATCGTATTCTTTAGTTGCTTGTTGATAACTACTTGATATTTGTTTCATCTTCTTATCTGAAATTTTAGGAATCCAGATTCGCTCTAAATCTTGAGGATAGATTTCAACTTGTCCACTTGATCCATTGATATAGCGATATATTTGTCGCTGACCATTTACTGAAGCAAGGAAAGCAGCCACATACCAAGCTAAATCAGTGTCCTTATATCTAACAATGGTAATGTGCCCATCGACTACAGCAGGAAAATCGTAATTATAAACAGCTACTCTCCCTATTGTCCCATCACCTGTAGAATTAATTAAAATATCATTTTTCTGAACCGCTGACCTTTTTATATACTTTTGATAGTATTCTCGGCTGACGGATCGTGCAGTAAAAATATCAATGTAGCCTTGACGAATACAAATTGATTTTAGAGCGCATACGTTCGTGTTTCCATCTTCGTCCTCTACTATTTCTCCAGAATCGTTGATCATGCCTTCAAAATAAAGGCTGGAAGGATCATCATCTTTATCTGCATATATTGGCTGTGCTCCTCTTTTAATCTCCCGTTTAAGACGCTTAGGATCTCCAAGCTGGAATGATCCCGGCTTTTTTTTGATTTCTTCCTCAGCCTCGTAATAAACTGCTTGGTGATATTCAGGCTCAAAAATATGATTTTCAGAGAAAACTATATCATCCTCTATTTTTAGGTTGAGTATTGCTGATTTGAATGAGCGTTTGTTCAAGAGAGCCATAACTTAAATCTTATGAAAGAGTGCATTATTTTTGATGTAGTCTCCTATACTAGGTAGGTCAGAAACTATATTCTGATTGGCATCGACTATTAACTTTCCCCTTCTATCTTTTCCAGGTCGCTCCGTAACTGCAAATGCAATTTCAGGATCATCTAAAGCATCGTCTAAATTCTCTAAAGCTTGTTCTCTTTTCTGTAAAAAAAGCAAGCAAGTTTTTGTATTTGTAAAAGGTTTAAACATGTCGCCGCTTAAACCCACCACAGCAACCACTCTTGCCTCTCTTAGAATCAACCGCCTAATATATTCATCTCCATAGTTTTTAAGAACACCTCTCGGTACGACAATTACCATACGCCCGCCTGGTCTGAGTAAATTCAAACATCTCTCAAGGAATAGCTTGTCCCTTGATAGCTTGTTAACCCTTTTCACTTTTCCACCTGTTCCTGGCTTCATTGAGATAGAGTATTTAGATAGTGTACTATCCGTAGAGATGTCACCTGCAAATGGGGGATTTGTAGCAATAATATCAAACTGTTTTAGGTTGAGAACCTTTCCTTTACCAGTAGTAAACTTTGAAAGGACTTCGGAACTCCAATTGTCTTCGTTTAGTGAATCACATATGTGAATATTGGATCTCCCATCACCCCATATCAACATGTAAGCTTTTGCGACTTTAGCTATAAACGGATCATAATCTATTCCAAAAATATAATCACTTGCATAATCCTTTTTAGCCTCCAAAATCTCTGAAGGGTCGTCTCTTTCTAACTCAATTCTTTGGAATACATGATCCATCGCAGAGATGAGAAAACCACCACTGCCACAAGCAGGGTCAAAGAAGGTTTCATCCTCTTGAGGATCAAGAATATCAATACAAAGATTGACTACGTGCTTAGGAGTGAAGTATTGCCCTTTGTCACTTTTCCCAGTGGGGTTAACCATGACTTCAAAGGCGCTACCTAAAACATCAGATTTAGACTTAAGTAAATAACTCTTTTGAAGAGCTGAAACACAGAAGCAAAGTGTCTCATCTGTGAGTAGGATATCTTCCCCAGAGTTAAAAACACCTTCCCATCTTGATTTCGCCTTTTCAAAAAGCTCTTTTATTCTTTTTGCAGCTTCTTCAGGCGACTCAAGCACACCCACTCTAAATTGAGCAGAAGAGGAATCATTTTTTAGATTACTTCTTTCATCGTAGAGTTTACAAAAAATTAGTTTGAATATTTCATCAAATGGGTTTGGGCCTTCATGAGCTTTTATGAAGTCCTCACATTCGCGCATTATTGCAAGAAAATCTTTGACGGGTTCTAATTCAGCTCGCGTAATAGGCGTGTCTACGTCTGTTAGAGTTTCTTTTTTAGCGGGAATGTTTCTTAACTCTCGCCAAGTAGCCTCTTCTTCACCTTCTGTTGGCTCTATCCTCAGCAGGTAGACATGTGGAGGTGTCCCATTGCTCCAAAGCCCTATACGACATCCTGTAGCGTTTAGATAAACTTTAAGCTGTTCTAAACCATCTTTCCTATTGGGCTTTTTAACCTCTATAAATATTCTTGGTGTGATACATTTTGGGTCTGTATAAACTACGATGTCAGCTTTCTTCTTTGCTTCTGTAGAACCTACAGTGACTTTAACCTCGACTTTGATCTGGGAAAAATCATAGTTATAAATTGTTTTTAGCCTGTATAACCACCACTGCCGAACAATTTCTTCGGGTTTATTATTAACTTTATAAGAGCGATTCCGAATAGGGCAGTATATATACGAATCTCCATCAACGTTGAAAACAGTAAATTCTTCTGGAGCAGACACAGGTTTTTCTGGAGCATTTACGGTTTTGTACTGCACTAGCTGTCACCTAACAAATTTATTCGGTCGATTTTTTAAAGAGCAAGCACCAAATTCTAAGACACAAGCTCTTCACTTGTCCATAACAGAATCTTATATCGCTTATCAGTTATATAAGCATTTGCTGGTCAGGCTTGATACTGAACATCCTTGCTTTGAGTCTGGTTTTGTTTTCTATGGTGGGAGGCTCTTCACAGTTCCGCCAGCTAAGTATGAATTATACGGATTTTTTCCATCTAATCACCCCTAATACGGATTTTCTTAAAATTTCATCCGCATAACACCCTGCATAGGGATGTTATACGGAAATTTTCTGTATAATTCCCTTAGAGCGCGTTTTATACGGATTTGTTTGTCCCTATGACTGCCCCCCACCGCCAAAGAAGCTGCTGGAGTTGGTAACAAATTATTAATTTTCTATCTAAAACGCTCAAAAAATAACAAATCGTACTAAGATAGAAAAAAATAAATGTTTCAGATGAAATATGTCAGACCCAAAGAAGCAGCCTCTATCCTTG
>JBFRWE010000359.1:0-4748 GCA_051439345.1 Xenococcaceae cyanobacterium | reverse complement strand
GGATAATCCATGAATTATCCCCGTAGATTTAGTCATTAGACTAAATGGATGCGATGCTTCTTTTTCCATAAAATTATAGTCAGTATTTTTGTTCTATCCAACAACCGATTTAGTCAACAATTTCTATACTGTTTCCAACCAATCAAATACTCGATCTAATTGTTCTCGATTAAGGAGTCCATATTGCCAGAGAATCATTGGTAAAATATTAGGCTCTGGATTTTCATTTTCAACTTTTTGGGCTAAGATAATCGCTTCTTGAGAAATTCCCAAGTCTGAATGCATAAATTTGATTAGTCTTTCGAGCAGCATAGATCTTCTCCGAATTTTTACTTTTTGCTAAATCAGCAAATTTGTTCCCTAGATGATAGAAAAATAACTTGAGGAAATTGTGAGGCAATAAAAAAGAAAACCTTAATTTAAACTGAGGTTAAGATTAATATCAGAATTAATTATCATACAGTCAAGTCTTGGTTATCTAACTTATGCCATTGAAGTTAATAGATTTTCAGGTTAGAAAATTTGCCCACCCTCACAACTTCTTTAGATTTGGAGCGTAATTTGGAGGAAAGATTAAGCTTTTTTTAGTTAAATCGAGTTGAAACAGTTATGCATACTTTGACAATTTGCCCTTGCTGCTCTAACACCATGCTTCACTACATTAATAAAGGCAGAGATTATTGGTTTTGCCGAAATTGCTGGCAAGAAATGCCTGATTTTCACAGGTTAGAGAAACTGGGCTGCAATGGTCACAATCAAATTGTAAATTTGTCTATCGGTTTAAAAAAAATTAATTGTTGATTATTAATTTTTGATTGCGGTGCGAGGTAATCGTTTTATTACGGTGTTTCGCACCGCTTCCGACTTTTCACTAGTTTTGATCCCTTCTTGAGCGAAGAAACTACTTGAAAGCTAAGAGCTAAGACCAATTGGCAAAAAGCACACTACCTTAACTTGTCACGAATAGCTACTGACTATCTTGGCGACCCAGTTCGTAAACTCCACAACCCATACAAGCCATGATTCCTGTGCTGATTGCCCAACTGCTACCCAAACTAGCCTCTACTCCCCAATTACAAAAAATTCCGGCCACTAAAAAAGGAATTATACTAAATACCGAAGCGTAGAAAGCATTTTGCGATTCTCTGGCAGGACGAGTCTCTTCAAATTCCTCCACAGAAGTATAAAGCGATCGCTCGGCAAAATTAAACCATCTTGCCAATTGTTCAGTAATCCATTCTTTGAAAGAAGACAAACCAATATAGAGGGCTAATGCCCATAAACAAGCTCCTGAGATCGTCGCTGTATTTAGCTCAATCTGAAAAGGTAAAATTTCTATCTGCATAAATCGAGTTCAATTTTGAATATCTTGACAAAAAAGTGCATAAATGAGCAAATTATGTTCATATAATTATCTGTATTTTTACTTAATTTATACCTTGCTGGAAAAATAATTAGACTGTATATTGGGAATGTTTACAGGAAACTTTGACAATATTGAGTGACTCTATCTAAGTCATATTATCGAGATCTTTACTATTGATTACCTGAGTATCTTCTGTAAAACCCTAAACTTAATAAAATTAGATATTAACAGCTGATTACTAGCTAATATATGACTTCCCTGAACTGACAGAAACATGATGGTTAATTGTCTCAGATTAAAGCAAAATCGTCTAATTTTACTTGCTGTTTTAGTCCTATCCATTTGTGTGGGTGTAGGCGGATTTAAGCAAAAGCAAATTCAAGCTCTTAACGCGCCAGATAAACTATTGCCTCAAACGCAGTCAATAGCTAGTACCGCTTGGCAACACGCTTCCTTTCCTGTCGAAGAGTTTCAGTCTTACACTTCCCCTTTTGGTTATCGATTCTCTCCAGTCACGGGAGAAAAACAGTTCCACAACGGGTTGGATATGGCTGCGCCTTTAGGTAGCTATGTTCGTAATTGGTGGACAGGTAAAGTTGTCGAAGTCTCTGACGATACAGCTTGTGGCACGTCAGTCATTGTTGAATCAGGTGGTTGGCGACACGCCTATTGTCATTTAGAGGGTCATGTAGAAAGGGCAGCCAATGGTCGTTATCTGATCGACCGCAGTGGTGGTATCCAGATTTGGCAAGGTCAAGAAATACCAGTGGGGATGAGGATTGGTCGTGTTGGTATGACAGGCAGAACTACGGGGCCTCATTTACATTGGACTCTCAAGTTTAATGGTAGTTATGTAGATCCTGCTTTGGTACTAAAAGAAATGTTCAAAAAACAAGCCATGCTTATGCCAGATAAGCTTAGTTAAGTAGTTAGTAGGTAGATACAAGGCATGGCTTGTCTGTACTAGTTAGTAGTTAGTTATTAACGATAGTTAGAACAAAAAAATGGGCTTTTCCCCTCTGCTCCTACGCTCCTCTGCCCCTCATAATTAAACTTTTCCCTTGGGTGGTGGAATAATTCTAATTTTATATAAACTTTTATCAATTTCTCTCAATACCTGAAAATCTTCTTCTGGTAAAGAATAAAAACTACTAGCAGAATACTGTTGTAGAAAGGAGAAAGCTTGGCAAAATTGAAGGGGTTGCGCCTCGATCGGGGAAGCCATGTGACAGGGAATAATTTTTTGAAAATTCCAACTAGCTACTTTATCTACCCATTTTAAAGTTGCTTGTGGCTCTCGATTAAGAATAAGTGTCTGTAAGATAGGTGCTACAAAGAGACGACCATCTCCTCGTAAAGCCGAGAAACATTTTGTCCAATCTTCCTGCCATTGAAAGGGAAATAAACCGAAATAAGCTTTTTTAGATCGATCGCTTGCTCTAAAAGCGTTAAAAAATACTTTACCCCATTGAGGTACTTCTAAAACACTCGAACGAAAATACATAGCAAAAAGACAGATGCGCTGCCATCCTTTACAGCGATTAGCTGGGGTATCTTCGATTGGCTCGATCGCGCTATCTCTGGCATGGAATAATAGAGGATAGGGGTCTAATTGGACGATCGCTGGTGGTTCTTCGGGAATAGAAACAATGGAATCTGTAACTAATAAAGAGCGCGATCGCTTATGATAGAAAACTACTTCTTCAAACCAACCTAATTTTAGATCGATCGGACCCAGAATAGCATAGTCAAATTCTTGAGCGAATGGGGTTTTACTACTGTCGTCTGGAAGTATGTGAGTCCGTTTAGCAGGTAAACCAAGCCAACTAAGAGGAAGATTAATCGGGAAACTCCATTGATGAGGAGCAACAAAAACTTGTGCTTGGGGAAATTTTCTGGCAAAGGGAGCAACAAAAACTTTATGTTCTAAACCAGAAATAGTCGGCAAAATAATGTACTTAACATCCCCATGCTTTGCAACTAGTTCATTGACCAGTCTTAGACATTCTAGAGTTGGTGCAACAGGCGCATAAACAAGTAAACCCCCTGACTCTAACTTAATTACTGTCATGCGAATGGGGACAATAACATAAAAAATACCTTGAAGTTGCTCAAAAGTCCAAATGGTATTTTCAACTATTTCTTGTCGAATGGTGCGTCGTTGACTGTAAGGATAAATTGGTACAAGAGACCAAAATTTCCAATTAAACTCCTTCAAATTAGTTTTACTCTGCTTCTGCTTGACTTCCATCACTTTATCTATCTATTTAATATCAAAGCCAGTACCTTTGAGATCGATAAGTTGATAGTACATGAAAGTAGCCCTAATTTCTTTCTTTGGGTCTTGGTTATCTCTCCATAACCAATGTTGACGCTGACCATTATGAGCATGTTTAATTTTAATACCTGTAAAACCAAGCAAGTCTTGTGTTTCCCACAAATCAACTAAATGATTATTAGAACTAAACTGTGTACGATAACGACTTTGGTAATATCTTTTAGCGATCGTTGACCACTTATCATTATTAAGTGTACCAAAAGCTACTTCAGAATAAAGATGTTCGCAAGCTTTTCCATTGCCATCTGGATCTAATTTAGTTGCAACCTCTGGATGAAATCTTAAATAGGTTTGAGCTAATTCTTGTACCTGGAAAATATGGCAACCAAGATGACTTGCTCCCGCAAATACTTTAGTTGCTGTTCCACAATAAGATAAACTCAATAAAAAAATAGAGAGCTTAAATAACGTTTTCATTTGTAAATAAAACAGAAAGATTGATATATATTAATATTCCCATTTCACAAAATAAGTAACTATCTAAGTACAAGACAAAGCTTGAAAAGGATATCAATTTAACTTACTTAGTAGCTATTTTATGGTTGAAATTATTAAAGAAACTGTTTCAATGTATACTCAAGATCGAGTAAGGTTGGATGCAGATATCTATCGTCCTGATACAACAGAGAAATTGCCCATACTATTAATGAGGCAACCCTACGGAAGAGCGATCGCCTCTACAGTAGTATATGCTCATCCTCGTTGGTATGCATCTCAGGGTTATATCGTAGTTATTCAGGATGTACGAGGCAGGGGAACATCAGAAGGTAAGTTTAATTTATTTGCTCACGAAGTTGAAGACGGAGTAGATACTATTAACTGGGTATCCCGACTACCTAACAGTACAGGAGAAGTGGGTATGTATGGCTTTTCCTATCAAGGTATGACTCAGTTATATGCTGCTGCCAAACAACCCCCTGCTTTAAAAGTAATTTGTCCTTCTATGGTGGCGTATAATCTTTATACTGATTGGGCTTATGAAAATGGGGCTTTTTGTTTACAAGCTAATTTGGCTTGGGCGATTCAACTTGCTGCCGAAACCTC
>JBFRWE010000358.1:0-19564 GCA_051439345.1 Xenococcaceae cyanobacterium | reverse complement strand
TGAATTTCTCTCGGCAGCTTTTCCAGTTTCATTCTGCCATTAAAGCAGATGTACAGTTTTTGAGCAACCCCAGCAATTCTCATTTTGCTGCTCGTCGATCGCCCTCAGCGGTTATTGAGCAATTACCTTTTTTTTCTATAAAAGATTTATTAGATAAATTAGAATTACATCCTGTTAAAGTGAGATTTCCTATTTTATGAACTGATTCTTTATGTATAATTTCATGATTTACTCCTAAAGCTTGTTTCCATTTATCACTCAAACTTTGAGGCATAATATGTTCAATAGTAATTTCTTCAGTATTAACTTTTTCCAAACAAAGATAATTTTCTATTCTCTCTAGAATAAACTTCACCCTATCTCTTGGAGTTGTATCATAAATATCTTTCTCAATTATACTTTTACGAAACTCATCGTCTTCAGGAAAACGTTTATTTCCTTGATGATTTATTAATACTTGGTGCAGTCCATTAATCAAATTATTTGAATTATTTTTTTTGATTTCATTATATAAATTATTGAAAACAATACCTAAAGTTTGAGTAGAAATACCAGCGAAGAAACGTCGTACTAAATAAGATTCTATGCAAAGTAAAACTTGTTCAAATTCTTCAAGAGATATCCTATTATTTTGATAGTCTTCATAAATATTTAACAAAAATACATGACAAGTATCAAAATTCAAGCGATTAATTCTCTTGAAACAAATTCTTAGTTTATTTTCCTGTTCTTTTTCTTCAAACTTAAGACGCTGATAATAATCAGTAAATCTTATTAATTTTTTTAATTCTGATTCAATATTTTCTTCTGAATTATCGAAGCGTTTCTTAATAGCTTTATACACTTCCTTTTGAGTGACTTTTGCACCATCTTTACGAGAATAAAACCAAAAGGCTTTTGTAATCTCTTCTATATATTTATCATTATTTATATTAACCTTAAATTGCTCTTGAAAAGGTAGCCATAAATTACTATAAATTTTTTCTCTCTGTTCAGTAGGTAGCTTCATAAAGACATAGTTACGTACTAAGTCTGCCTGAGTTAGGGCTTGTCCCTTATGATTTAAGCTTTCAAAAATTAAGTATGGATTATCTTCCTCTTCAGAAGTTATATTTACTAAGGATAGACGTTCTAATACAATAGTTTTTAGTTTAGTCAAATCAACAGGCTCATTATCTTTCGGAGATGAGTTATTTATTTGAGATTTAAAAAACTTATAACCTAAGTAGATTTTGCTGTCTTTATTATTATGATTCAAGTAATTTTTATTTTTTACTGAAATAATATCTTGATAAATTTTTCGATCATCTTGAGTAGGCAAAACCTTATAAAAATCGTCATTTTGTTTGAATTTATTGATTAAATATAATTCATAAAGCTCTTCTGCAAATTGTTTTTTATTCTGTTCAAGTAAACAATGTCTTAATGTTGCTAAAAAGATAGTGAGTGTTATTAGACGTTGCTGTCCATCAATTACGATGAATGGAGATATCCCATCTGCTGTTGTACCAGATATTGATTGAGTGACTATTGATCCCAAAAAATAAGAACCTTCAACTTCATCATTATAGAGACTCATTAAGTCTTCCCATAAGGTCATCCAGTTTTTCTTTTCCCAAGCATATGGACGCTGAAAGAGAGGAATCTGGAACTGCTTACCACCTTCAAGTAAATTACGAAGACTCGTTTCTGATGCTTTCATTGTGATCTTAGATTTTTGGAGGTATTTATCTAAGTATTCCCAATCTTTTTTTTAATATTGATGTATTTGGATTATTTTGGCGAAATTTATAAATAGAAAACATGCTCCCCTCTCCTTGTAGGAGAGGGGCTGGGGGAGAGGTCTAAACAGGCATACCTAAAATATCCTCAATCTTAGGCATTTCTTCTAAAGGAATTACCCTACCTTCATCCTCAAAACCAGCAATTCGATCGAAATTCAAATAGCGATATGATTCTGTAAATTTCATGATGTAGTAATAAATAAAATTCGATATTTCAGAAAATACATAACATTTTTTTGACTTCTTCTAAAGAATAATCAGAACTATCTTTATCTTGTTCTTCTGCTATTCTTAAATTCCTCAAACCTGGAAGATTTTCAAGTATTTCTTATGATTTTAATTTTTATGGTAAATTAAACATTTCTTTGACTTCTTCAAAAGGAATATTAGGAGTATTTTTATATTCTTCCTTTGCTTCTTTTATATCTTTTAAATCTTCTAAATCTTCCAACAATTCTTGTAGTTTAACAAACTCTTCATAAGGAATAACTGCAAATTGCTTTTGACCGTTCTTTGTTAAAAACTCTGGATGCAAATCGATCATATTTTCTCCTAATTGCCTATTAATAAGCATTGCTACGATGTTTAATACGATAAATAATTAAAATATTATCTGCTATTTCAAATAAAACTCTGTAATCACCTACTCTCAATCTATATTGTGATTCAAAGCCCGTCAATTTTTTAATATCTCCCTTTAAATCATCTTGCATAGCTGTAATTTTACTATTTATCCTTTTTTGAATATCAGGAGAGAGTTTCTTGAAATCTTTAATTGCTTTTGGGTTGAATTGTACTTGATATTTCACATCTTAATCTTAGCTAATTATTACTCCCCTCTCCTCGTAGGAGAGGGGCTGGGGGAGAGGTCTAAACAGGCATTCCCAAAATATCTTCAATCTTCGGCATTTCTTCCAAAGGAATTACCCTACCTTCATCCTCAAAGTTTTCAATTCGATCGAAATTCAAATAACGATATAATTCTCCTGCAAAGGGGGTAACTTTCTCTTTGACAATCGCCATATACTCTTCTACTGTAGGAATCTTACCTAACAAAGCACAGACAGCAGCCAATTCAGCAGAGCCTAAATAAACTTGTGCGCCTTTACCCATACGATTGTTGAAATTACGGGTAGAAGTAGAAAAGACAGTGGCATTATCCTCCACGCGGGCTTGATTCCCCATACAGAGAGAACAGCCAGGCATTTCTGTGCGTGCGCCAGCAGCAGCAAAGATCCCATAAACTCCTTCTTCTCGCAGTTGTTTTTCATCCATGCGAGTGGGAGGACAAATCCATAAACGTCCTTTGACTACTCCTGCACCTTCAAGGATTTTAGCAGCAGCGCGATAGTGTCCAATATTAGTCATACAAGAACCGATGAACACTTCGTCTACTTTATCCCCTGCACATTCTGACATTAATTTAACGTTGTCGGGATCGTTCGGTGCAGCGACAATAGGTTCTTTGATTTCGTTGAGGTTAACTTCGATGATATCTGCATATTCTGCATCTTCATCGGCTGACATTAATTCAGGTTTAGCTAACCACTGTTCCATTTTGGCTACACGACGCATAATCGTGCGAGCATCTTGATAACCCCGTGCTACCATATTTTTTAACAGCGCAATATTCGATCGCAAGTATTCGGCAACAGTTTCTTCACTCAACTTAATCGTACTACCAGAACAAGAACGTTCTGCTGTCGCATCGGTAAGTTCAAAAGCTTGTTCTACTTTCAAGTCGGGTAAGCCTTCCATTTCCATCACACGCCCGTTAAAAACATTTTTCTTATTTTCTTTGGCAACGGTAAGTTTTCCTGATTGGATAGCTACCCAAGGAATAGCATTAACAATATCTCTAAGGGTTACTCCTGGTTGTAGTTCCCCCGTAAAACGAACTAACACAGATTCGGGCATATCCAAAGGCATTACCCCTAAAGCTGCTGCAAAGGCTACTAACCCAGAACCCGCAGGGAAAGAAATACCCAGGGGAAAACGAGTATGAGAATCACCACCAGTACCCACCGTATCGGGTAATAACATCCGATTTAGCCAAGAATGAATAATCCCATCTCCAGGGCGCAGTGCCACACCACCACGAGTAGAGAAGAAGTCTGGTAATTCCTTGTGGGTTTTAATATCTACTGGTTTAGGATAGGCTGCGGTATGACAGAAAGTTTGTAGGGTTAAATCCGCATTAAAACCAAGACAAGCCAATTCTTTTAATTCATCTCTGGTCATAGGACCTGTGGTATCCTGAGAACCAACAGTAGTCATAATCGGTTCGCAGGAACTGCCAGGGCGTACACCAGGTAAACCACAAGCTTTTCCTACCATTTTTTGTGCTAGAGTGAAGCCTCTGCCTGTATCTTCTGGCATAGAAGGGCGAGTGAATATATCAGAAACTTCCAAACCTAGTGCTTCTCTAGTTTTATCAGTTAATGCCCTACCAATAAGTAAAGGAATACGTCCACCAGCCCGAACTTCATCTAAGATAGTTTCGGGTTTGAGGGTAAAAGTAGAGATTACTTCGCCAGCTTCGTTAGTAATTTCTCCTTGGTAGGGATAGATAGTAATTACATCCCCTGTATCCATCTGGGAAACATCACACTCAATCGGGAGTGCCCCAGAATCTTCTGCAGTATTAAAGAAAATGGGGGCAATTTTATTACCTAAGATATAGCCACCAGCTTTTTTATTGGGGACAAAGGGAATGTCCATTCCTAAATGCCACAATACAGAGTTAATTGCAGATTTACGAGATGAACCAGTACCAACTACATCGCCCACGTAAGCAACGGGATGTCCTTTGCTTTTGAGATGAACAATGGTAGCTAATCCTCCAGGCATTTTTGACTCTAACATTGTCAAAGCATGAAGAGGAATGTCAGGGCGAGTAGTGGCATGGGGTGCAGGGGATAAGTCATCGGTGTTGGTTTCCCCTGGGACTTTAAAGACTGTGACGGTAATGCTTTCAGCTACTTGAGGACGATTGATAAACCACTCAGCATTTGCCCAAGAATCAATTACCTGTTTGGCATAGGAGTTAGTTTCTGAAAGTTCTAAAACATCATTGAAAGCATCAAATACTAGGAGGGTTTTACTTAGAGCATCGGCAGCTTCAGCAGCAATACTAGAGTCATTAGATTTGAGTAATTCTACTAAAGACTGAACGTTATAACCCCCTACCATTGTGCCTAATAAATCTACTGCACCTTGAGGAGAGATTAAAGAACATTCAATTTCTTTCTTGGCAACAGCAGTAAGAAATCCTGCTTTAACATAAGCTGCCTCGTCTACACCAGGGGGTACTCTATCTCTTAATAATGCTAGTAGTTCTTCTTTTTCTTCTTCAGGTGGATTTTTTAATAGTTCGCATAGTTGGGATGTTTGTTCAGCTGTTAAGGGTAGAGGTGGTATTCCGTGGGCTTCCCTTTCCGCTTTGTGTTGACGATAAGCTTCTAGCATTTAGGTATCTCCTCTGTATATAGATTTATTGCAGAACATATATTGTCTCATTGATTTCCCTAAATCTCTTTTAATAGGATGGCTTATCTCAGAAATCAAAAAGTAGTTAATAATGTATCTTCTTCTAATTTATCGAGGATCGAAGGCTTTTGACTATAGGTTTTTCAGGATTTGGTGATTATCGTGGTTATCAAATCGCTGAGGTACAAAGTTGTTCGTTTAACTACTAACTACTAACTACTCAGTATAGGTGTCAAAGTAGATAAGGTTTAGAACAACTGCCAATTTTGAGAAGTTAGTCTTTTTAATTCTTCTATCCTTCTGCTGAAATAACTGCGATCTAATCTGCACCAGCAATGGACTTTTGCAGCATTAATACTAATTGCCCAAACCCAAATATGAGCAGCTTGAGTTAAAAGTGGTAATGAGTCAAGTTCTTGGGTTGTAAGATTCTGAATGGTTTGATAACCAGCTAAAAAAGCATCTCGGACTTTTCTTTGCATACCCGCATGAAGAGAAACCTGTAGAAACTTAGCTAAATCGAATACTCGCCAACCATAACCACATTGATCGAAATCGAATAAAGTTATTTGATTATTTTCTGTAAAGTGAACATTACCACTATGGGGATCGCCCCAACAGACCACCCAAAAAGGAGGTTTTTGGGGAATATGTTGTAATTGTAGCTTAATACGGTCGATCGCTCTTTCTAGAAAGTCTAGATCATTCACTCTATCTTCTAGACAGGGAGCAATAAGTTGATAGGATTCATCTAAGAGGTAGTCTAGAGTTAAGGGCTTACGTTGGACAGATGTATGAAAATTTGCTGTAGTCTGATGTAGTCTACCTAAAATTCTGCCAAAAATTTCACTTTGAGTTAAGTTTAAATCTCCTAAAGGTACAGTACCATCAGCATAGGGGAATAAGGCTGCATAGCGATCGCCTTCTAAGGCTCTAATCGTAACAAATAGTTTTTCTTCTCTAGTTCTAATCGGATAAGCAACGGGAATATGTCTTTGGTGTAAAAACTCAAGTAATTCTAATTCAAACTGAATCTCTGAGAGGGAACGCCAATGATGATGAGAAACTTTTAAGATATAAGGCTGTTTTTCTATCTCTACCAAATAAACATCACTCAACCCCCTATTCCATAATTGACAGGTAGTTACCTCCCCAAGATTATACTGACCAAGCACTTGTGTAATCAAGGCTTGAGGAGAAAGAGTTGAGTAGACAACTGGAAATATATCTTGAGCGACGCTTCTCATAGACAAATCTAACCCCCCCCGTGGACTTTGCTGTTTTTTGTCTACAATCTAAACTTAAACTATTTAAGATTGATAGCCAAAAATATTTAAGTATACTTACCCCTCAATTATTTAGCCTACTACCCATCTGCTTCTCGTATAGTATCAATAGATACTGATTGTTAATTCATCGAAAACAAAATGACTTTACAGTTATTTTTTTGCCCAGAAACAAGAAAAAATGTAGATTTAGTCAGGAGTAATTAACATAAATTCATCAAATTTAACTACAGCAGATTCTGGTCGTCTTGTATCGTAACGATAACTACTAACAGTTCCCGTAGCAGTATCAAAAATACTAAAAACGGTAATATCATTGCTGGCTATGTAAGGTAAAGATTTGCCTGAATTATCTTTTAAGGGTCGAATAGTTGGAATAACTGGTGTTAACCCATTGGGATCCCCTGTTTCTGTATAATTTAGCTGAGGATTATCTTTAGGTACTGGTCTTTTATTCTCTCCGACGTGGGCACCGTAAGTATTACCCACATTAGAAGATTCTAGAAAATGAATTCCTTGAGGATTAACAAAACGATTCCAGAGATGAGAATGACCATAATATACTAATTGAACTTCTGCTGACTCTAACAAAGGCAAAACATCCCGAATGATATAGTCGTTTTCTTGGGGATATTCATAGCGAACAGAGGTAATTTGTTCATTTTCGTCGTATTCGATTTGTGGTAGAGGATCGGTATAGGGTGGAACTATGTTTCCTCCTAGAGTATGAGGCGGATGGTGAAACATAACTATTTTGTATTTAGCTTGTTTAAAGGCTTCGCTTTGTAATTCTTGTTCTAGCCAATGATATTGAGAACTACCTTTAACAATTGGTTCAAAAATATGTTGTCCGTAACCCCATTTTTCTGGTTGGTTTAGCTCTTCTGTTCTTTCTTGATATCTACCTTTAACATCAGATTCTAAACTAGGCGATCGCCAAATATTTGTAACGTATAAAACTACTAGGCGAATATCACCAAAAGTAACGGCATAGTATTTTTTCCCTCCACTAGAAGTTTCAGGAAGAGTAAAAATTTCTTCGTAGGTATCGGTATTAAAAGAATTAGCTTTTAACCAAGCTTCTTTTATATTTGGATCTCCTGTTTTATTAATATTTCCTCGATCTTGCCAATACAATTTCTCTGCTTGAGTACGCGGAACAGCGTCAGTAAACTGTTGTTTAAGAGAAGCAGTATCAGAAAATCTGCCCATTACCTCATGATTGCCTATGGCAGGGAAAATAACTGCGTTTTGAATTAATTCTCCCCCATGATAAATTCGTTCAAGGCCACTTTTGTCTAGTTTATACTTTGCTCTCCCTTGTAGAACAGGAAAAAATGCCCCACCACGATGATCATCAAACCATTCCGAAGCGCGATCGGGAATATTAACTAAATCTCCTGCCATAAAAACGGCATCTACCTTACCTACAGTTTCAACTACTTTTTGGATATTGGCTGCTGCCATGGGCATTAGTTGATGATCGGAGGTTAGTAAAATTTTAAGGGGTGTATTTGGTTGCGGTGCAGCAGCTAGAGTAAACACCCGACTGAGGATTTCGTTGCCATCATTAATACTTACTACTTGATAGGGAATAAGTTCTTTTGGCTTTAATTCAGAAATAATTGCCTCATGTCGCCAAATATCTCTAGAAGTTGGGTTTTGATAATCTATATCTAAATGCGAATCTGAATCTTCTCTGACCAAACTAAGTTTTGTGGTTGTTGCTCTAACACTATTCTTAAGTCTTTGACCATAAATCACATTATGAAAATCACCTTCCCAGCTAGTAAACCAAACTACTCTCACTGAATTAGAAGTTGGTAGTTGTAAAAAAGGATCGCTTAAAAGTGAAGAATAAGTATTCGATTTTGAAGTATACTTTCTTGACCAAAAACCCATAGTTAACAAGACAATAATTAAGAGAGACAGTACAGTAATGCGTAAAAACTTCCAATGCTTAGATTTCATTTATTGAATTTTGCTAAACCATGCTATTGTGGTCAATATTTTTGCAGTTATTGAATACAGATTTTAGGCTCTTCATTGTTTATTTAAATTCCTGGGAGCAAACTATGATTAATGTTTACATTTATCTCCTTGTTTTCACTGGACGATAAAAATGATCGTGTTAAACTATAAGAGTAAGTCTAAATTTTAAACTTAATTCCTATTTTTAAAATAAGTAAATTTAGTGGTATTCTTCCTTGATAACTCCCTCGGATAAATTACAAGCTGGGGGTTTTTTTTTGAGAATAATCTCTTTATTATTTATTTATATTAAATCTGGAAAAACACAATAAATATTCATAGTAAACACCTTATTTTTACTACTACATGAAAATACCTATGTTAAACTATGGAAGTAAAGATAAATTTAAGAGTCAATTATTATTTTAACAGCAAATATATCTTGAAATTTGGTGGTATTCTTCCTTGACAACTCCCACAGCTTAATAAAAGGCTGTGGTTTTTTTTGTTTGATCGATACTTAATATATCAATTTGAAATACGCTCCTTACTACTAAATTTAAAGAACTTGATTAATAGTTTGACATACTCATACGACTAAGGCTAACGCCTATAGTCGTAGAATCTCGGCGGTAGAGAAACTACGAACCTGCTAATTACAGCAGCACACTGGCACTGTCAAGGCAACCCTACTCTCTCATCCCGAAGGACTTGAGGCTACTTTTTTCGCTCAACTTATGTTTAATTCACTCACTAATCAGTATCTAATTCAGACCCCTGACTATCATCTGTTCACCAAAAAGGCAGACTGCATAAGCGGTTGTGTCTCAGGTATTTCACCTGCACTTAAGTTAGCTCGACGTGTCTTAGCTGATTGCTCTATTTTAGAACATCTAAAACCTTTGGTATATAAAGATTGTGAGTCAAAATGTCAAACGCTCAATCCAAACTTCGTAATTCCCCATACGGGTAAAATCATCAGGCGCAACAACTTCGTTGTTTTAAATCGCCTTCGTTTTATACCCGCAGTACCCAGAACGAGAAATGCATGATGGTATCTTAACTTGCCACCCATAGCTGATACCTACGGATAATCTTGGCTCGATCGTGTCTTTAGCTACCTAAGTAGTAGTCTGCCAATTTTGTGAAAGATGGATGCTAAAAAAGTTCGGAATTCGGGGTTCGGAGTTCAGAGGCACGAAGATTTAACCCTCAAGTCAAAATTGACAGACCAGTCGCCAAATGAATTTTGGGGTTGAGGAGGGGAAAGGAAAAAGGGGCAGTTGAATATGTAATAAATATGTAATTAATTTTGTTTAGGTGCTGGTGAATACCTATTAAATCCACATAAAAACTTTAAAATTTTCATCATAGTAATATGATAATATTAACGGTTTATCTAAACTCTTAATTGAGTTCCTCATCGAGAATGGATTTATTGGAATATCAAGCTAAAGAATTATTTCGTCAAGTAGGAATTCCTACTTTACCTTTTCAAACCATTTACACTCCTAGAGAATTAAAGAGGTTAAAAGTTCCTTATCCAGTAGTGCTTAAATCTCAGGTAAGAGTGGGAGGAAGGGGAAAAGCTGGAGGTATTCGTTTTGTTGCTAATACTATAGATGCGATCGCAGCAGCTAGAAATATTTTTAATTTATCTATTCTCGGAGAGTATCCAGAAGTGGTTCTTGCCGAAGCCCGTTATAATGCCCAACAGGAATTTTTTCTGGCTATTGTTTTAGATTATCAATTAAAATGCCCTGTTTTATTTGGTTCGTCTCAAGGAGGTATGAATGTAGAAACTTTACTGGATAACTTACAACAAGTAGTAGTTGATACTGAATTTTCTCCTTTTTATGCGCGTCGCTTAACCGTCAAAATGGGACTATCAGGAGATTTAATTCAATCTGTTAGTACGGTAATTGAAAAAATGTATCGCCTATTTCAAGCCAAAGATTTAGATTTAATCGAAATCAATCCTTTGGGTGTAAGTCCTCAAGGAGAATTGATGGCTTTAGATGGAAAAATTACCGCTAACGATCTTGCTTTAGCCAGACATTTAGATATTATCACCCTTACCAACAAAGACGGTAATTTATCTTCTCAGCAAAAAGCAGGAGCAGAGCAAGTAGACTTGTTATCGAAGGTTGATAGTGAACAGTGGCTCAATTGGCAAGATAGCAAAGGCAAAATAGCAATTATTTGTAATAGTTGGGATTTAGCTATTATTACTTGGGATTTAGTTTGCCAGAGAAAAGGAAAACCTGCTTGCTGTGTAGTAATTGATGATAGTCGATACTCTTTAAACTTTTCCTCTGCTTCTTGGCAGCAAGAACTATCCAGGGTATTGACAGAAGTAGAAAAAATCTCAGGGATCAAAGTAGCATTAGTTAATATTTTGGCAGACAAAAAAGTTAACTCGATTATTGCTCAAACCCTAATTGAATCTTATCAATCCCTAGAACAACAAAAAGAGAAAGCTACAGGAGAAGATAGAAGCTTAGTCGCTAATGGAGCAAAATCTCGTTCTCATCGTCAACCTCATAATCAGGCTAATTCTCAGCCAAAAAAAATCCCTTCAGTTAAAATCGTTGTGCGTCTTTTAGATCGAGAAATTGATTGTTTAACAGAAGATAAACCGCAAAATTCAGTTTATTGGACAGATAATCTGGAAGAAGCAGTAGAAAAAGCCGTTTCTTTGGGTAAATATAGATAAAAATGGATTGGAAATTACCAGAAAAAGTCATTATTCAAGGTATCGATCGACCCAATGTTGCCCACTATACGACAGTAATGAAAGCATATGGCACTAAAATTACAGCAGGGATTAGTGCTGGGAAAGGAGGGGAAGAAATAGAGGAAATTCCTGTTTTTGAGTTAGTAGAAGAAGCGATCGAGAAGATAGGTAAAATAGATGCGACTCTAATTTTTGCTCATCCTTATGAGGTACTGGATGCTGTTAGGGAAGCAATGGCAGCAGCAATTAAATTTGTGATTATTCTTACTCCTGGTATCCCGCCTTTAGATATGGTAAGTTTGCAACAAGAAGCCAAAGTAAAGGATACCCTAATTTTGGGCGCAGGAAGTAAGGGCATCCTGATCCCTGAGAAGATTTGTCTTGGTGCGCTTCAACCAGAATTTTATCAACCAGGTAAGATTGCGCTAATTAGCTACAGTGAACATCTTGCTTACGAAGTAGCCTTAGAGCTAAATCGTGCGGATTTAGGAGAATCGATCGTAGTTCATCTAGGTAATGAAGCAATTTTGGGTTCTACCTATCAGCAGTGGCTCTCAATTTTAAAGGAAGATAAAAATACTGAAGCTATTGTGCTAATTGGAAAACCTGATTATTACCAAGAACAAGCAGCAGCTTACTATGCAGATACCGATCTAAATAAACCAGTAATTGCCTATTTAGCAGGATTATACACTCCCAGAGAGAGAACTTTTCTCGACGCGACTACAATTATCGCTAATCAACTATCCTACTCTGTACCCTCAGTTAATACAGATAAACAAGCTATGGCTACTTTAAAAAAATCAGGCATTGAAGTAGCTAAAAGCCCTAGGGAAATTCTTCAGCTTTTACAAAAAATTCCCGCTTTTAAAAGTTGATATAGCAATCCTGTTTGAGTCATGAACATTTGAAAAGAATGATACAAATCATTACTCATTACTCATTACCTATCTCAACTATCAAGAATTTGTAACAGGCATTAAAGTATTTCATATTAGTAGTCAAAATTAGAATTCCAGGGGAGTGTCAATTAAGTGAATAATCGCTATAGTCGTGTTATTTGTTTAGGAGAAATATTGTTTGATTGTCTCGCCGATCGAGTAGGATGTTCTCTCAAAGAAGTACAGTCTTGGACTTCCTATCCAGGAGGCGCACCTGCTAATGTTGCTTGTGCTTTAGTCAAGCTAGGTACTCCTTCAACATTTATTGGTTGTATTGGTCAAGATCAAGCAGGTGATGAATTGGTCAAACTATTAGATTCTCTCGGTGTGGATACTACTGGAATACAACGTCATCCTTTGGCACCCACAAGACAAGTTTATGTCCTTCATTCCCCAGAAGGCGATCGCTCTTTTGCGGGTTTTGGCGATCGCCAACCTCATGAATTTGCCGATGCCTATCTAGCAGCAGAAAACTTGCCAACTGACCTATTTTTAGAAGCAGAATTTTTGGTAATAGGTACTTTAGAACTAGCTTATTTGCAAACTAGAGGTGCTGTTTTCCGTGCCTTAGAGTTAGCAGCAGACTATGATGTCAAGGTAGTACTAGATATTAATTGGCGACCAATGTTTTGGCGCAACTCACGGGAAGCTAGACTATTAATCCAGAAACTATGGGAATACGTTGATTTTCTTAAACTTGCGGAAGAAGAAGCTCAATGGCTTTTTAATACGACTGATGCAGGAGCTATATTTCATCGCCTTAATACTGTTGAAGGAGTGTTAGTTAGTGGAGGAAATAAAGCAGTTAGTTATTGCCTCAGTGAAAATGAAGGTAAAGTTACTCCTTTTTCTGTCTCGGTGCAAGATACCACGGGTGCAGGAGATGCTTTTGTAGCTGGTTTTATCCATCAATTATGTCAAAAGAAAATAAGTAGCTTGAAAGAGCCCAACATTGCCAAAGAAATAGTTACCTATGCCTGTGCTGTGGGAGGATTAACTACTACCAAACCAGGTGCGATCGCTGCTCAACCAACGGCAGCAGAAGTAGAAAACTTTCTCTCTAATAACTAATAACTATTGGAGATTTTAGGTAAATAGATTAACAACAATTAATCCATTGAGTGGTTATTGTTCCATCTGGTTCTTTAATATACTCTTTTTTCCAAATAGGTGCATTGTATTTGAGAGTATCAATAGCATAACGACAAGCTTCAAAAGCTTCTGCACGATGAGGACAACCCACAGCAACTAAGACACTAATTTCACCAATGGTTAGATGTCCGATGCGGTGATGGATAACTACGCTATTCGTATCTTGCCATCGCTGACGAATTTCTGCTGCAATAGAACGAAAAACTACCATCGCCATGGGTTCATAAGCTTGATATTCTAGAGATTCTACAGTTTTCCCATCGGTTTGGTTGCGTACTGTACCACTCATGATTACTACTGCACCATTACCAGGAGCGTCTGCTAGGCGATAAACTTCTTCTAAAGATAGGGGAGCAATAGTAATAGCAAAATTATCTTGAGAGTGAGTTTGAGTTAAGTTCGATCGAGTAGTTGTATTTAAATTCATTGATCCAAAGATAAGCGTAGATAAGTGGGTAATTAAGTTTAAAACGAGGGAAGGTAGGGGGAGCAGAGGTAGAAATAAAATGCTTCTATTCTATTTCTAATTATGTCGATCTGCCTAAATATAAATAAAACTGACTTAAACTTTTGGAAGTGTTACCTTGCGGGGTTGATTTTGATATTTCCCTTTTCTGTCTTCATAGGTAGTTTGACAGGGTTCACCTTCAAAGAACAATAATTGAACCACTCCTTCGTTAGCATATATGCGACAATCTGCATTAGAAGAATTAGAAAATTCTAAAGTTAAGGAACCAGACCAAGAAGCCTCTGCAGGGGTAATATTAGCTATTAAGCCGACTCTCGCATAAGTTGATTTTCCCAGACAAATAGCAGTTACATTAGGAGGCATTTGCAGTTTTTCTAAAGCTACTCCTAATCCATAGCTATGAGCAGGAATAATAAAATAGTCTCCATATTCATCGTGTTGTAGGGGAACTGGTTCTAAATTTTGTGGATTAAAGTTTTTTGGATTGACTACAGTACCAGGAATATGTTTAAAAACTAGTAACTCAGATTTGTCTAGACGAAGATCGTATCCATAAGAAGATAGTCCATAACTTAATGCAGGAACAGTTAGTCCAGATTCTAAACTAACTTCTCTGACTAATTTTTCTTCAAAAGGAGTAATCATTCCCTTTTTTGCTTGTTCAATTATCCATTTGTCATTTTTGAGCATAAGACAAATCTATACATTTGCAGAAGTTGACTAGTACTTATATACTTGTGCTGCTAGTGTTAGCGCAACAGAACAAATTTATCATTAACTATGTCAGGTCTGAGAAATCTTTTTATTACTTTATTAATAACTCTATTAATTATTTTTACAGGTGGATTTATGTTCACTCAATCTGCTGAAGCTAATACACAAAGTTTTCAGTGGACTGGAACAAGAGGATATTCTGCTCAAGGAAAATTTAGCTATGATGAAACGAAAGCCTTGGAGAGTATTTCTGAACAAGGGGCAGGAAAAACTGACACTGTAGAGTCTTTAGTTGTCACCTTTTATAATCCTTCAGGAGAACCTATTAGTACTTATCACAATGTGTTTAATGGTATATCTGGGGGCAACTACTTTGAATTTCATTTTGATCTAGTAAATCAAAAATTATTAGGATCGATCGATCTTGGTGGGGAGTTTGCTGGAGAGATATACCTCAAAGGAACAGTGGATGAAGAATTGTCTTTAATTAAGGTAGAACAACCTGGTATCGATCGCATTATAGACAAAGATATAGGTTATGGGATCTTCGATCGTCAAAAGTAAATGTATATCATTTTAATAACTATTAATCAAAGTAAAGATTGAGACAAATAATCTTGGTAGCGGCGTTTCATGATACGCCGCTACTATATTGATGACAAGCTAAATCAAGTATTCAAATCTTGAAAAGCAAGACGTATTTGTTCTAAACGTCTACGATTTACTCCTAAGTCAGACTCTCCTAAACGAGATGCTGAACGCACATGAATTATTTTTTCATTTTCAGGAAAATAAAATTCTAGATCGTCGATGAAACCCATAAGTCTACTTTCTGATTGGGCGCGGATATAATTATCTTCCTGTTCAACAATTTGAGTGCGGGGAACTACTGTCAAAATTTTTAGTAAGGCTTCTCTTGCTGTGTTTAGATCTGTATCGTAAACAATAGGAGAAATACTATGGGCAGTATCAGCATCTTGACTAAGAACACAGTTAGGAGAATCAGGACAAGAAGATAAATGCTCTTCATTAACTCCCAAGTTATCAGGAACATGACCAGCAAAAATATTCTTGACTATTGGTAATGCTGCTATCTGAGATGAGGGAGTAGCCCAAGCAGTAGTAGGCACAATCAAGCTACTCGTGAAGATAATGAGTGTTCCGCACAAGAGTGAGAGAAAACGGTACATTTGTTTTAACTATTAATTATGAATTACTCATTATTCATTATTTCATCTTTTCTTCTGGCGAGAGACTACCAAAAGACAAGGCGGTAGGGGTTAACGGCGAGAGGAAGTCAATCCTCTAATTGCAAAGCGTGAAGAATAGAACCAATTAATCCTACTTGGGGATTAAGAACAATGTGAATAGGCATTTTATTTTGTAATGGACGCATTCTTCCTTTGTCTTGAAAAACTGAGAGAAAACGTTCTTCTTTCATTAGGGGTAATATTTTGGCAGCAATACCACCAGCAATATAGATACCGCCATAAGGAAGTAATTTAAGAGCTAGATTACCTGTTTCTGCGCCATAAGCCTCAACAAATATTTCCATAGTTTTTTGGCTAAGAGGATCGCTTTTATTAAGAGCAGCTTGACTAATAATGGCAGCAGGATCGATATTTTTGTCTTGTTTTTGTTCCCAATTACGAATTTTATGACTGATTTCTGAAGATTCTGGAGCAAAATTAGAGTCTCTGAGGTATTGATAGATATTGACGATTCCTTGACCAGAAACTACTCTTTCTACAGAAATATGCTCTTGGTTAAGTTTATTTTGTAAATATCTTAAAAGGCTGATTTCGAGGAGATTACGAGGAGCAAACTCGGTGTGTCCTCCTTCAGAAGAAAATGACTGGTAATTTTCTCCTTGGGGAATCAAGAAACCTTGTCCTAGCCCAGTTCCTGCACCAATAATAGCTATAGGAGAACTAGAACTATATTCTCCTGTTTGCAAAGTATACAAATCTGATTTTTTTAAACCTAAAACACCATAACTGTTAGCAGCAAAATCATTGATCAAACTGACTTTTTTGATTTCCAATTCTTGTTCGAGACGATAACTATTTAAGGTCCAGTTTAAATTAGTTAAATTTGAATTACTGTCAACAACAGGACCTGCGATCGCAAAACAAGCCTTTGTTGGGTTTTTATGATCTACTGTAGTTAGAAATTTTTGCACCATTGGTACTAGATCGGGAAAATCTTTACTAACATAAGTAGATTCACTGATAGTTTCAAATGGTTGATTATTTTTCTCTACAGATACTAAACGTAAAATTGTTTTAGTTCCGCCTATATCTCCCACTAGTAGTAACATAGTCTTTTAGTGTTTATTGATTGTTTAAAATTTTGAACCTGGTTGTTTGAGAAATTCTTTTTCTTCTGGTGTATTTTCTCTACCTAATATCTGATTGCGATGGGGAAAGCGTCCAAAACGTTTAATTACTTCCCAATGACGATAAGCATAATCAATAGAAGCTTGACTATCTGGATCATCTTTAAGATTATTAAACAATTTTAATGCTATTTCTTGATCGGCCAAATTTTCACTGTGTTCAAAAGGAAGATAGATAAACCAACTTTGTACTGATAATAAATTTCGATCGAAGCCTTTAGATACAGCATACTTAGATATTTTTAAAGCTTGAGAATCTGTAGCAAAAGCTGACGGGGAGTCGCGAAACATATTCCGTGGAAATTGATCGAGAACAATAATTAATGCTAGACAACTTAAGGCTTGTTCTTGCCATTTAATTAACTCTCCCTTTGCTGCTTGTTGATAAGTTTCTAAAAAGCGCGATCGTACTTGTCGATCGAATTCTTTGTCTTTGGTAAACCAGAAGTTTTGCAGTTGACCATATCCTTTATCTTCTGGTCGACCAAACCAAAAGTCAATAATTGTTGTCCAGGCTACGAAATCTATTTTTTTTTGTTTCATTGGCTACAGATTGATTTATGATTTATATTATCCTAAAATTAATTTTCTCAAATGCTTCAGTATAGAATTGAAAAAAATAAATTTTTTATTTTTTACTCTTCATCTTTGCTGTAATATAGTCTGGGGAAAAATGAAAATATATTTAAATTGAAATAATATTTAAATAATTGCAATTGTCATTGTGGTTATTTTGAGTATAAATAACCATTCAAAAACTAAAAGTTATCAAAATTAACTTGTGGTTTTGTTTGATTAGAGTAACTCAATAGTATTTAGTGGTTTAATTTCTCTTGGATGAACAAATAAAGGAATACTTGCGACAAATAGAAGAGAAAGTGCAAGATTTAACTGCATCTCTTCACCAAATCGAGTCTCAATTAACCAAAGAAATCAATCAACATAGACAAGCTCAGATTGCATTCCAAAAAGTCAAGCAAGAACTGCAAATTTTAGCTACTATAGACAGTCTGACACAGATTCCTAATCGTCGTTGTTTCGATCAATATCTCAATCAAGAGTGGATCAGGCTCGCGAGAGAACAAGCTTCTCTATCTCTGTTACTTTGCGACGTCGATTATTTTAAAGGTTATAACGATACCTATGGTCATCAAGCTGGAGATAATTGTTTGAAAATGGTGGCTCAAACTTTTAAACAAGTGGCTCAACGACCAGCAGATCTAGTAGCTCGTTATGCTGGTGATGAATTTACAGTTATCTTACCCAACACTAATTTATCTGGGGCAGTTAAAATTGGCGAAAAACTGTTAATTGAGGTTGCGAACTTGAAGATACCTCATCCTAGCTCTGATATTAGTCAAGTAGTGACTATTAGTATTGGTATAGCAAGTCAGATTCCGACTCGCGAACAATCACCAGAAGCTTTGGTTGGCAAAGCAGATCGAGCATTATATCAAGCTAAAGCAGAAGGGAAAAATAGATTGGTTGTCAGTTCATCTTAATTTATCTATCTTATATTTAATTGCGTTCAGCTAGATAGTTTTTTCCATAAATATTTGACAAGGACTAGAATTGTATCGGGGAATTGAGTAAAAATCCAGACTTTGATAAAATGCGATCGCTTGCTTTTGTTTCTCGGCATCAGCTAAATCTAATCTGATTTTTTGATAACCGTTTTCTTTGGCAAAAGTTAAGAGTCTTTCTGATATTCTTTTACCCCAACCTTGACCGCGATAAGCTTTAAGTATCCACATTCTTTTTAGTTCACAAATATCATTCTGTAGATAACGAATTGCTCCACTGCCAACAACTTTTTGGCGATCGAGTAAAACTAAAAAAATACCTTTATTAGGCAAATAATGTTCTTGAATATTATCTAGATCGGCAAAATTATCGTAACTCAAAATTCTGGCTCGATCGACCTGAAATAATTCCTGACAAACCGTTAAAATAAGCTCTTTAACCTCTTCTATTTGCTGATATTATATTGATTTTATTTCCAGCATTTATCTTTTAAATACTAACTACTTTAAAAGATAACGTTTTGGTTGTAATTCTGCTAACAAAATAAATTAAGAGATAAATTCTGGAGCAATAATGAAATTAAATTATTCTAAGGATGGAATTAATTTTTATAGAGGAGAGGAAAAAGTTTGGCTAAGCTTAGACGCATTTAAACTGCATTCTTCAATTCTGGTCAAGGCAATAGGCAAGAGGGAATAGGCAACAGAGAGTAGGCAACTTAGATGAGTCCAAGCTTATCTGAACAATTCCACCTAAATATATTAGCTTATAGATTTTATTAATGCGAAGCAGGTTTTAAAATCCAAAATCTTGACTAGAAGAAGCACTTAAAACATCAGTAGAAAGGTTAAATAATGTTTTTAGAGCGATCGCTTGAGCTATAGGCATTTGTCCGTAAGTAAACAGCCAAGGCAACTCTGAAGAAATTTGCGAAAAAAACCAATCTAAAACATAGGGACTACCATAAATAATTAATCCTTGAATATGATTAGTTTCTATTAGTTGTTGATAAATTTTTTGGGCATGGGGTGTAAAACTTGCGCTTCCCCGAAAAGGATTTCCCCGAATGAATACTTGCAATAAAGTATCTCTGGTATCT
>JBFRWE010000357.1:0-15466 GCA_051439345.1 Xenococcaceae cyanobacterium | reverse complement strand
ACAGGATTAGTCCGAGATAAAATTGGCGACATAATTGTTTTAGGAGAAAGAGGGGGGCAAGTAATTGTTGTTCCAGAGATAGCCGAATTTCTGGAAACATCTTTAACTCAAGTCCGCTCTGTCAGTGTTAAAACTCGAAGAATTGATTTTAGTGAACTAAAAGTACGCCCACCACAAAAAAAAGAAATGACAACAGTAGAAGCTTCTATGCGTTTAGATGCGATCGCTTCGGCGGGTTTTGGTATGTCTCGGAGTAAAATGGCGAGTGCTATTTCTGGAGGAGATGTCAGAGTTAATTGGCAAGATATTACTCAATCTAGTTACAACGTTAAAGCAGGAGATTTAATCTCTGTACGCGGTAAAGGGAGATTGGAAGTGGGAGAAGTATCTGTAACTAAGAAACAACGTTATCGCATTAATTTAGTCAGGTATAAATAAATTTCCTTAAATTTACTGGACTAGTTATTAATTTTCTTCAACTTTAAAAGTTCCGATAGAAGTTTGCATTTTTTGGACAATTTCTACTGTTTGTTCGAGAGAATGAGCAATTTGACGGGAAGAATCGGCGGTATTTTCGGAGATATTGGCAATTTTTTCCATTAAATTACTAACGTATTGGGATGTTTCTGCTTGAGATACGGCAGCTTGGGAAATTGTGGCTACTAATTGGTCAATATGACCAGAAACCTCAAAAATTTGTCCCAGACTCTGTTTCGCTTCCGATACTTGGTTAGTTCCTTTAGCTACCTGGGAGATACCAACTTCCATGACTCTTAATACTTCGTCAGTTTCTTGTTGAATATTACCTAAAATCTGTTCAATTTCTTTGGTGGCAGTAGCGGACTGATTGGCTAATTTACCTATTTCTTCAGCAACTACAGCAAAACCTCGACCTTCTTCTCCTGCTCTGGCTGCTTCTATGCTAGCGTTAACCGCGAGTAGGTTAGTTTTTAGAGCGATTTGATTAATTAGAGAAATAGCTTTAAAAATTCGTTCTGAAGATTCGTCTAATCTTTTAACTTTATCTCCTGTCTCTATCACAGTCGAGCGCAACTGAACAATCGTATTAACAGTTTTGTCGATCGCTTCTTCTCCTGTTTCTGCCATACTGGCAGCTGTCTTAGCAACTTCTGCTGCTGACTTAGCATTTTGAGCAACTTCTTGAATTGATACATTCATGTTCTCAACTGCTTTCAAAGTCTGGCTGATTTGAGTTGCCTGTCTGAGAGTTTTTTCGACTAAATGAAGAATTTCCTCTTCGTTGACACCGACAGAACTATTAACTAGATCGGCTGACTGTTTAACTTGAGTAATCAGTTCCTGGAGGTTTTCAATAATAGCATTGAAAAAGTCGGCGACAATAGCTACTTCGCTAGAAGTCATTTCCGCTCTTACGGTTAAATCTCCACCAGCAGCATCTTCAATAGTATCCAAGAATTTGAGTAGCTCCTCTTGCAGTATTTCTTTTTGTTGACGCTCTTGTTGGACACTAGATTCAATGCGAGCAACCATTCTATTCATTTCTTGCGCTAAAATACCGATTTCATCTTTCCGCTGCGTATTTTTTAGTCTTAATCCTTGTTCTCCACCACCTACTTTTTGAGCAAAATGAGCTAAATTACGCAAACTACCAGCAACATAAGCAGCAGAAGGGATAGCTACTATACTAGCTAAAACTAGAACAACTCCACCAATACCATAGCTAATCAAAACTATTTTTCTAATTGATTTGCTGATTTGTGCTTGAGATTGCCCCACAGAAGTCATACCAATTATGTTTGCTTGAGCGGGTTTTAATTTTTTGTCATAGTTGAAAATAGGATGATAAGCAATAAGATACTTCTGTCCAATAATATTAGCTTGACCAATAAAATCTGCTCCTTTATTTAAAACTGTCTCTGCTACTTCTTGAGAAGCCCTGGCACCAATTGCTCTAGCTTTTTGATCTCTATAAGAAACATTTGTACTAATTATCCAGTCTTGAGCAAAGATAGTAATGGTAGATAATTCGGTTTCTGACTGGATTTGGTCAATAATTTCATAGTAGCGATTCATCAAAGTACCCATGATCGTTGTACCGACTAATTCGCCGTCTACTATAATCGGTTCTACTGCCATGATCGTTAGACCGTTTTCTCCTTTCTGAATATCTTCAGGGTCTTCAGACAAATCTCCGTCAGGGGTCTTTAACTCAATTTTTGCTTGCTTCAATAATCCTAGCCGTTGCCATATCCTTCCCTCCAGTAAATCCATGCCAGATAGGGGTTGTTTTTCTTGGAGGACATCTCTAACCATAGGAATATCCCCTAGGTCAATTCCTGTTGACAAAGATACAGCCCCTGATTTTTGTTCTCCTGTTTGTGGGGAAGGAAAATATTCTAAAAAGTCTCGATCGATAGTTTGAATTTTCTGAGCAACAGTTTTTCCTTGAGCATCAGTAATGAAGTAAAAACTTTCATCATTGTCAGTCTTAGTATAGTTGGCTAATAATTCACGAATAGCATCATGATTCTCAGGATTACTAATTTCTAATTTAGATGAGACCAGAATGCTTGCCAATTTAGCTACTTCTTCTTCAATTTCTTCTTCCGTATCTTGAATTTCATCTTCTAAGACT
The DNA here is from genome assembly GCA_051439345.1 of Xenococcaceae cyanobacterium. Taxonomy (GTDB): domain Bacteria; phylum Cyanobacteriota; class Cyanobacteriia; order Cyanobacteriales; family Xenococcaceae; genus JASJDJ01. The sequence goes on along the minus strand of JBFRWE010000357.1, from coordinate 12,849 downwards.
TTTAAATCAGATTTTAAATTTTGCTCTAAATTAGAAAGTAGGTGTTGTTCTGTAATACTTACGATCGATTGAGTAACAGCTATCACCGGTATGATAATGCTGGTTAACATCAAAAGAGTTAACTTAGTGCGGAAGCTGAGATTATTCCAGCTTTGTTGAATAAGTTTAATTATCGAGCCAGATTTAGATGAGGATGAAGGGGGCGATGAAGGTGAATCACTCAAAGGTTCATCTAGTATTGAAGGAGTTAAAACAATCTGCCCTTGGTCATTAATATTCTGAGTAGAATTATCTTTAGTATTCATAAAACCGATAATTTAAATTTTATTTGCTATAAATTTAAGACTGTTACCCTAGACGCTTTACTTACTTTATTTCTGAGCAAACTCGCTCTAAAAAGAGTAATTTAAATCAGGGATGTTTTAAAAGTTCACTTTGGCTAAAATTGACCATAATTCTTGTTTTTGAAAAGGTTTATTCATATAGGCCATTGCTCCCAGATTCATAGCTGCTTGACGATGTTTTATTCCACTACGAGAAGTTAGCATAATAACTGGAAGATGTTGATATTTAGCACTAGATTTTACCTGACTCAAAAAACCGAACCCATCCAGACGAGGCATTTCCAAATCACAAATAATTGCCCCAACAGAAATTCCTGCTGCTAGTTTCTCTAAAGCCTCTTGCCCATCTCCAGCTTGCTCAGTCTGATAACCAGCATTTTCTAGAGTTAAAGCCAGAAAACGACGAGAATTAAGGGAATCATCAATCACCATAATGCTATTTTTGTGACTAGTTTGGGCAGTAATAGATGAGGTTACACTAGTAAGCTGATCTTGTAAATCTTTTCTTGAGGGCAAATTGGAGTTCGCTACCAACTTACTTGCTACACCAATTGCTGGATTAACAGCATTTAGTTTTTTAGGTCGCTCGCTTAGAGAAGATAGTGGTTTGGACTGGGATGGGATTACTGTATTAGGCTCATCGAGCGATTTCAGTAAAGTCAGGACATCGACTAGAGGGACAACTTGTCCATCTCCCAACAGAGTACAACCACAAAACCCTCCAGGTAAAGGTAGATGTCCTTCAACTTGACGAAGGGTAACTTCTTCTTCTCGCCAATAGCGATCGGTTTGAATACCAAATAATTCATTGCCCTGGGCAATCATCAACACTGTTGGTTGATTAATACTGGGAATTTCGTCTCTAGCTAAGATCTCAGAAGATTGGGGGAGCTGGAGACATTGAGCTAGTCTGAGCAGAGGTACAATTGAGCCTTCTAAGTTGAAAAATTCTTGTCCCCCATTGGTAAAGATTTTTTGGGGTTCAACAATCAACATTTCTTCTACTACATTACTAGGAAAAGCTAGTAGCATACCATTGCTTTCTACTAATAAAACTCTGAGAACTGAGAGATTAAAAGGAACAGCGATGGTAAAAGTTGTGCCTACATCTGGTAGGGTATCGACCTCGATCGTTCCGCCAATTTGCTCTAAATTAGTTTTAACTACATCCATACCCACACCCCTACCAGCAAGATCTGTCAATTCTTCGGCAGTACTAAATCCAGATTGAAAAATTAATTGAATTAAATCTCTCTTGTTCCTACCCTGAGAATCTGGAGTAATTAAACCTAATTGTCTGGCTCTGGTCTGAATTTTCTCTAAGTCTAGTCCTCGACCATCATCTTTAACTGTAATCGCAATGCGATCGCCTCGATAAGCAGCATTAATGCTGATAGTTCCCTGTGCCGATTTACCTTTAGCTTTTCTAATCTCGGGATTTTCAATGCCATGAGCAAAAGCATTACGGACTAACTGAATGAGAGGATCTTTGAGAGATTCAATAATAGTACGATCGATTAAAGTGGAACTCCCACGTATTTTCAATTGTGCTTTTTTCCCGTACTGTAATTCGAGATTTCTTAAGGCTCTAGGAAAAGGTGCTACTAACTCAGCTAAAGGACGCATCCTAATGCGATTTAACTTAGTTTGCATCATTTCTGAGTTACGAGTAAACGCATTGGCGGTAAATTCTGCTTCTTCAAGATTAAAATGAAGATCCCCAGTGATTGTCTCTATTTGCTCGATTATGGTAATTGCTTCTGGGGATAGGGGGTTTGAAGGGAAAGAGTCTCGGTTTATTGGGCTAGAGTCGTTATTATTTCCCCAGAAATCCTCAATCGTTGGGATGGCATTACCTGCCCCAATTCGAGTATTGGTGTTGGCAGTGGGAATAGGACTATAAATATCACTTATTTCTTGACGATGTAATACTCTTAACTCGTTTAATAATTGTATTTTTTGTTTGAGTAAGTTGAGAGAACGGCGCATACGTTTGAGGCGTAAATTCATACCATTGCGTTCAAAGGTATATTCTCCCATCAATTCGTTTAAGCTATCTAGATGGCGAACAGACACCCGAATACTATTGTCAGTAACTTCACTATCCGTTGAATAATTAGATTGATTAATTAATAAGGATTCTGAGCTTTGTTTCCGACTATGATTAACGGTCGCTAATTTGTCTTCTTCTCTAGTCAGCGATTCTAAAGAAGCAATCCAATTGAGAGTCTCTTGAGCGGAACTAGTTAATGGTTCTGGTTCTGCGCTCACAGAAGGAGATGCTGTAGTTGCCTGGTTAACAAGCGAGTTTTGCTCTAAGGTGAGTTGGGTAGGAATAGCTTCTGTTTGTCCTGCGATCACTATATTCTGGACTCTGCGCCACTCTTGAAGAGCTAACTTGGCGATCGCTTCTACGTCGTCTGGGTTAGTCTGTACTTGCTGTTCTACAGATTCGCACAAACTACTCAAAGAATTAAGTTTGAGCATTTGGCTTAAACCAGCAAGTTCTTGAGCTATAGATAGCAATTCTACCGATAGAGAGGAGCCAGAGGAATCCTGTAAAGCTGATTCTAACCGTTGCAGATATTCTTCTACTTCTGTCTGAAACAACAAGACTTTAATCTCTGCTTCTTCATCTGTGGGGATGACAGCAAGTTCCTCTTCTGGCTCTGGCTCTCCTAAGCGAGCGTGTAATTGCTCGAAGATCGGGTTAACATTAATCTCTAGCCATGATTGTTCGATCGCACTTGTGTGATGACTAAGGGCAATTATCTTTCTCAAACAATCAATACTAGAAAGGAGCAATACTTCGACATCTTCATTGATTGTCTCTAGTTGACCAGAATTCAATACTTTAAAAAAATCTTCTAGGCGATGGGAAAAGTGGCTGAGAGTATTAAATTCCATCATTGCTGCACCACCTTTAATCGAATGAGCAGCACGTAAAGTTGCCTCTAGACTTTTCGGTTGTAAATTACGATTACTTAGGCCTAGTAACTCTGACTCAATACTACCCAAGTATTCCTTTGCTTCTGCTAAAAACTGGATGCGGATTTCTTGTTCTTTATCTTCTGGCATAACTTATGTTTCATCTCCAATTTTGAAATTCTCTACAGATACTGACAACTGCCTTGTTAGGGCAAAAACTTCTTGCCAAGCACTAGAGACTGCTATAGATGAATCCGCAGTACGCTCGGCAACTTGAACCATTTCTTCTTTTAGCTGAATGAGCGATCGAGATGTTTGAGCCTGAGTAATTGTATTACCGACAATTGATTGTACTAACCGCTCAAGCTTTTGAGAAACCTCAAAAATTTGCTTAAAATCTTGTTGGGTTTTTTCTAGTGAGCTATTTCCAGTAACTATTTGACTAATTTCTTGTTCCATAGCTTCTATCACTTCACTAGTTTTCCATTGAATATTGTCAATAACTTGCCCAATTTCTGTCTTGACTATTGTTAAATGTTCTGCTAAAGTGAATAATCCTTCTGCCAATTTAGCCACATCAGGATGTTGTGCTTCTATTTTGACTCGGTCAAGGTTAGTATTGAGAGCCAAGACCTTAGTTTGCCTAGAAATTTGCTCGATCGGAGTGAAAGCTTGAATAATCTCTTGAGATAATTCTCCTATGCGCTTAACTTTGTTAACGGTTTCTGTAGTAGTTAAGTGCAATTGGTAGAGATTGTCTACTGTCTGGCTTAGATTTTCCGCTCCTGTTTTGACCTTAGTAGAAGTATCATGAGATATCTGTAAAGCTAATTTAGCTTTCTCTGCTAATTTGGGCAGCGCAAGGTTAATCTTCTCAACAGAATTAATCATCTGATTAATTTGACTAATTTGTTGGCCAAGTTCGTCGGCTAATTGGTTAGTTACACCTTCGTTTTCTCCGAGCGAATTTTTAACTTTACTTAGTAGCTTGAGTAGTTCTTGTTGCAGCGCATCCTGTTTTGTTTGTTGCTGGATTAGGTTTTTAAATTCGCTCGCTAGATTGTTTAAGCTTCGTGCTAAGGCTTGAGTTTCACTATTACCCATAGGTTGAGCTACAACATCCACATCACCTGAATTTACCTGCTTAAATATATTGTCTAAAATTATTAAAGGAGTAGATAATTGACGAGCCAACAGCAATAGTACGACTACTATACCTACTCCCAAAACTAAAGCAGTTATCGCAAAAACGAAAATTAATTCATTGTCAGCAGATATAATTTCCCCACGATCGACAGAAGCGGAGGCTACCCAATTAATTCTGGGAATAGTTTTAATGGTATAGTATCTGTCTTGATAAATAAATGAGGCACTGGGTTTATTCTCGCTAGTTTGGGGATTAAAACGAGCGAAGGTCAAGTTTTGTAGTGAATACTGCTTTTGAAGCTCACTCATAACTTGTTCCAAGTTGAACTTTGGTTCTTGGAGAGCTTCGACCAAAGATCTACTTACTGCTACCACTGCCTCACCGCCCTGAAGTGTTCGCGTACTACTAGCACCTTCTGCTGTAGCTGTAGTAATTACTCTCCCTGTACTAGAGTCTACGATCTGAACTCTCTCAGAACCCTTGATTTTGATTTGCTCTAAATAACTAACTACTCGATCGAATCGACTAGCGGATACAACAGATTTAACCACCCCCAGAAATTCCCCTGACTGAGGATCGGCGATCGCTTGAACTATAGTTATGCTAAAGAGCTTAAGTGATGGGTTAAAATCAGGAGCAGAAACCCACCTGCCTTTACTTTTAGCCTCTTGCCACCATTGCTCATCCCTTTGCACAAAATCATAAGGGGGAATAGTATAACCAATATTGAACCCATTCCGTTCAGTCAAAGATAATTGAGCAACTTCCCCAATTTTTGCCGTTATTCTCAAATAATCATTCAGTTCTTGGTTGAGCTGGAAGAGTCTAGTAGCAGAAAAGCTTTTTTCTATCTGTTCAATGGGTATTCTGGGGAGGTTAATTGCCTCTGCTCGTTGACTATTGACGCGAGCAGAGGCAATTATTAAGGGGTTATTGGCTACCATGGCTGGCAGTTTCAATTCTTCTTCTAGCAAATCTCTTGCTGCTTCGCCAGCCAGTAGAGCCTGCTCTTGTAATTGGGTTTTAATTTGAGTCTTGGGAATTTTTTGGTTAATTCTATATACTATTGTAATGCCAACACCTAGAGGCACAAACACTATCGGTAGAACTGTCAACAATAACTGGTTGCGGAGAGATATGCCAGACTGCTTGATTTTTTTAGCTTTTTCGCCTGGCTTCTGGGATTTGACAGCCAGGGCATTTTTTTTTGTTGGTTCTAAAGAGAAAACAGGAGGAGGATTTGGGTTGTCAAAAGAAGATTGCTTAGTCATGTCATTATTGAACAATGTTGAGACGAGAGGGAGAAAAGTGGTTAAGGGCTTCCGTGAGAGTAATCGAGCTAGTACCCACTGTTTCTTGGTCTGATTGAATTGTATTTCTGGACTAGATTGTAAGATTCGCGCATTCGTGCTAGCTCTTCTTGCGCTCCTTGAGGAAATTCATCAAACTGAGCAGTTTGTTTGAAATTCTCCAACACAGCCTTTCCCTCTTTAGTTTCATCCATTTTCATTAAGACGGTTTTGATTGCTTTTAACTTTTTTGGCTCGATTCTGGGTCGAACAACTGCTATCTGACGAGGAAAAGCTGCCGTCTTATCTAATACCAACAACTGGACCCGTTGTTCTGTTGGCAACTCTTTAAAGCTTTCGCTGTCAATAACTCCAGCATTAACTTGACCTTCAATCACCCACTTAATGATGTTTGAATCTTTCCCAGCAAAGATGTATCCCACTTTATTAGCTGGGACAGTCTGATTTAGTTCTTTTATTTCCATAGGATTCATACTCGCCTTGAGTAGATGAGCTATAGGCAGCATATAGCCAGAAGTAGAAGCGGGTTCGTCAAGAGCAATTATTTGACCTCCTAAGTCACTCAGAGAGGTTATATTACTGTCATTGCGAGCGACAAAAAATGACTGATACTCGGCAACACCGTCCTTCCAGCGCCTTAGAAGTGCCTGACCCCCAGACTTATCGATAACAAACATAGCTGGATAAAGGCTATCAAAGTAAAGGTCTACTTCCCCAGAGGTCATCCATTTAGCCATTGTTTCTTTGTCTGGAGCAATTTTGACCTCCCCCTTCCCAATACCAACTTTGCCTAAATGGTCAGCTAGATAATTAGTAATTGGCTCAAAGCGTTGCTTGCGATACTCTACTTCCAGAGAGATATCGCCCACGACAACTACTCCTGTTGCTTCTGCCTTAGCGTTGGGTCTTTGTTGGCATCCTCCTAAAGAACTAAGGGTACCTATAATTGCTATGGTTGTTAAAAGGTTGCGTAACATTATCTTACTTGAGGAATATTTTTAAAATTAAAATCAAAAGAAAAATAGGTGCATTAATAAGCTTAGACGCATTTAAACTGCATTCTTCAATTCTGGTCAAGGCAATAGGCAATAGAGAGTAGGCAACTTAGGTGAGTCCAAGCTTAATAGCCTTCTCGTCTAAAACTATTAGACTTTCTCCTTGCTCTGAAACCCTTCCTTTCAGATAGGGTTTTAAATTAGGAGCATCATCATCCTGGAGTGATTCAATTTCATATGCTGTCAAGCGGATTACTCCTCGAACTTGCTTTACAGCTAATCCTAAAAGCATATTTTCTAATCTGGCGATGGCGATATGATATTGTTGCACATCTCGCTCTAAAGACTCTAATCCTATCATTTGGGGGAAATCAACTAACCAGAGAACTTTGTTGCGTCGATTGATCAAGCCTAAAACGTACTCAGGCATATTCGGCATAAAAGTAATTTGCTCAACTGGTATCACCAAAACTTCTTGAATATGGTCTAGAAGTAAAGCCGATACTATGGCGAAGTCTAGCTGTAGTTTTAAGTAAGCATCTCCTAATTTTGGCTGTAATTGATTAGATCCTAGAGTAGACATTGAAATATCCATACAATTAAGAGACTACGGAACGAATTGCTTTAACAATTTCTTCTTGGGTAAAAGGTTTAGTGAGATACATATCTGCTCCCTGTCTAATACCCCAAATACGGTCTAATTTTTGATCTCTGCTAGTACAAATAACTACGGGTAAATTGCGGGTAGCGGGATGTTTCTTGAGTTTTCTGCATAACTGAAATCCATTCATGCCTGACATAACTACATCTGTAACAATTACATCAGGTTTTTGCTCAACAGTTTTTAGCCAAGCTTCTTTGGCGTTACTTGCCTGAATAACGTTATAACCACTTTCTCTCAAGTAAATACTAATTAGTTCCTTTTGGGAGGGAACATCATCTACCACTAAAACTGTAATCATGTTCTTGGGCTAAATTGGATTTTCAAGTCAAGTATCTAAAAGCTATCTTGAGTAATTCAGATTGAGTAAAAGGTTTAGTGATATAGTCTGTTGCTCCTACTAATCTGGCTTTAGCTCGATCGATAAATCCTTCTTTGCCCGTAACAATCACAATCGGTGTTAGCTTAAACAGAGCATGATTTCTTAACAGAGAACATAATTGATAGCCATCTAGATTAGGCATACCAATATCCAATAAAATCAAATCTGGCTTAATTTTCAAAATTTGCACTAAAGCTTTAACTGGATCTTGAATGAGAGAGACAGAAAAAGCATCATTATCTAAAAATCGTTCAATTTTACGTAATACTGCTGGGCTATCATCAACACAAGCAATTTTCCAAGTTTTTTCTACTTTAGGTGAATTAGGTATTTTCGCTAGAGCTATTCTGGTATCTGCTGGAGGAATTGGCTCTGCTTTAGTTATAGCTCGAGAGTTAATATTAGATATTTGGGGTAATCGATCGAAAGGAGGATAGGGCTTGCGTAAAAAAATAATTCCTTTAACAATCAGAGGATATAATTTTTGCGCCAGTTGCAGTTCGTCTTCATTAAATAAAGCAGATAATTGGCAAAAACTAAATCCTTTCAAAACTTTACCGAGTTTTTCTTGCTGCTCGGAAGAAATTCTTCTTTGAGCATGGGATTGAGCAAAAAAGTAGGGACGCTGAAAAGACGACCATACATGGGGACTTAATCTTTTCCAAGCTTGTAACCTCTCTTGACAGTTTTTGCTAAAGGGTTGCCAAGCAAAACTACAAATTATTGGGGATAAGTTAGAGTGACTGACGGTAATTTCTGATTCTATCTTCGGTATTAAAAGATAAGACTCTAGTACTTCTCTGGTTAATCTTTCAATTAATATTTCTGCTTCTGCTAATTTTAAATAGTTTTGTTCAACTAACCAGCAAATAGCTTGATAATCAGATTTGAGAATACTATCATTATGCCAACTAGATTCAAACTGTAGACGGACTTGAGTACGCAATTCTCGGGTTAAGGCAGGAATTTCATGATTCAACCTGCGTAGATGCCGTTCGAGTCGCTCAAACGGTTCTAGAGAATTAGTCGCATAAGTCAACTTTCCCTGAGTCAAATAGATCAGATAAGAAATTGATTTATATGATACTTGTAAACAGCCATTAGCTTGAGAGCCAGATAGTTGTTCGAGTAACTCTGTGGGAGGAAGATAAATATTTCTTCCTGTGGTAAATTGTTGGGTCATTGCTCAAACCTAGTCTCCTACTCTGTTGATCTCGTTTATCTCCTTATGCATTAAGTTAAAAATCATTTAAATTGTGAATTAGACTTGACATTAATCATTGTTTCCTTTTTTGTTAGATTAATGATGTTTTTTAAACTCGATTAATCTTTTATGCAGCAATACTTAAGCAACACTAAATAAGATTTTAAAACTATTAATCGTAATTTACGTGATTATACCAAAATGCTCTATGGGAAAATGCTCATAATTTACGCGATCGCACTTACAATAATTAAGTATAAATACTTGGGCAATCTTAGTAAAAGTGTATAAAAATAAACTTAATGTTTTTAACAGATAGGTTTTTATGCTAATCCAAATCATAAATTTATGGTATCTAAATCGTTGACTTTTATATCTTTTCAACTCCGTAAGCAAAATGATCTATTTTGGTTCAGTTTGAGTATTACCTTTGCTATTGTTTATGGATTATTGGGTATTAGGGAGGGTTTTAATCATGATTGGATTGTGCAAGATGATGCGAGGCAACATGTATTTTGGATGTTACGCTATATAGACCCAGAATTGTTTGCCAATGATTTAATTGCTGACTATTTTCAATCAGTTGCTCCGATTGGCTACGCTAGCTTGTATCGTTTAGCAGCAGCCCTAGGCATTAATCCCTTAGTCTTCAATAAGTTTTTACCTCCCATTATCGGGATAGTTTGCACTTATTATTGTTTTTATTTCTGTCAACGAATATTTCCTGTCCCTTTTACTTGTTTTCTTTCCAGCTTAATTTTCAATCAGATTATCTGGATGAAGGACGATATTAGTTCTGCTACTCCCAGAGCTTTTGCTTACCCTCTTTTACTGGCTTTTTTATACTATCTATCTAAACGTTCTCTTTTTCCCTGCCTAATTACAATTGCTTTACTCGGTGCTTTTTATCCTCAGGGCATCTTCCTTTGTGCAGGAATGTTAATTTTACAGCTTGTTCATTGGCAGGGTCTTCGTTTGCGTTTTTCCACCAACTTTGATGATTATTATTTTTGTGTGATGGGTTTAGGAGTAGCGGTAGCGGTACTGTCACCCTATGCATTGCACTTGTCAGAGTTTGCTCCTGTTATTAGTGTAGAACAAGCAAAACAGCTACCAGAATTTTATGTGAAAGGAAGATCGGCTTTTTTTAAAGATAATTGGTACGACTTCTATATTGGTGGTGGACGGAGTGGCATGATTCCTAATTCTATCTGGACTCCAGCTACGACTATTTTTAGTCTTTTATTACCGATTTTGTTACGATTTCGGCAGCGATTTCCTCTACTGAACAAAATACAGTCAGATATAAATCTTTTCCCACAGCTGATGGTAACTTCTGTATTTATGTTTGCTATGGCTCATCTTTTTCTGTTTAGGCTTCATTTGCCTAGCCGATATACAAGCTATAGTTTACGGATTATCGTAGCAGTGGCAGCAGGAATATCTTTCAGTATAATTACTGATGCTCTGGTAAATAAACTACAAACTAATATTGCTGCTAACACCAGAAATTTTAAATTAATTGGGCAGAAAATGGCTGCTTCCCTTGGTCTCATCGCGATCGCAATCATTTTACTTGGTTATCCTAGCTTTGTTGATAGCTTTCCTGTTACTAAGTATAAAACTGGAGCTATACCAAGCTTATACGAGTTTTTACAACAGCAACCCAAAGATACTCTCATTGCTTCTCTAATTGCCGATACAGATAATATTCCTACTTTTGCTCAACGCTCTATTCTAGTTAGCAGAGAATATGCTATACCTTACCATTGGGGATATTATGCTCCTTTTCGGCAAAGGGTAATAGATTTAATTGCCAATCAGTACACTAGCGATCCTAACCAATTAAGACAATTTATCCGTCGCTACGGAATTGATTTATGGATTGTGGAAAATTCTAGTTTTACTCCAGAATATCTTGATAATAATCGCTGGTTTAAACAACATCAACCAGTTACTCAAGAAGCTATTGATAGTTTACGGCAGGGTAATGTTCCCTTTTTGCTTACTTATCAAGATAGTTGTCAAGTTTTTGAACATGACCAGTTTACAGTAATTGCTACTGAATGTTTATTAGATAGGACAAAATAAAGCTGTTAGATTTTAGCTATTTTAGATAGACAAGGAAATTATTAATTACTATGCAACTGGGAGATAGAGTCCGTTTAGGTTTAGCTGTGGGTGTGGCTAAAACTGTCAGTGCTATTGTCAAGTCGCTGCGTTTGGGTGCTGCGTCTGTATTACCAGGAGAAATTTCTCGTCGTCTCCATCCCCGTCTTCTACCTTTACTATTTACTCAAGTCAGTAAGGGAGTAATTCTGATTGTGGGGACCAATGGCAAAACCACCACATCTTTACTCTTACGTACTATTTTAGAAGACCAAGGCTACCAAGTTACTCACAATGCTAGTGGTGCTAATTTAATTAATGGTTTGATTACTGCTCTCTTAGCCAATACCAATTTGACAGGAAAGCTAACCGCAGACTATGCCATTTTAGAGGTAGATGAGAATATTTTACCTTTGGTCTTAAAAGATTGTCAGCCTCAGTATATTGTTGGTTTAAATCTGTTTCGCGATCAACTCGATCGCTATGGGGAAGTAGATACTATTTCTCAACGCTGGCAAAAGGCTATCTCTCCCTTACCAAAAGATACAGTAATTGTTCTTAACGCGGACGATCCTACCTTATCTTATTTAGGACAACAACTAAAGCAAAAAGTAGTTTATTTTGGACTCAATGAACCACAATTATATCTTGAAGCAATTCCCCATGCAGTAGATTCCATTTACTGTCCTAGTTGTGGACATTTACTAGATTACCAAGGAGTTTATTTATCTCATTTAGGTGATTATAGTTGTCCTAGCTGTGGCTTTAGCAAGAGTAAAACTGCAGTAAATAGTCAAGAATGGTCACAAATTTTAATTGGAGTTTACAATAAATATAATACTTTGGCTGCTGGATTGTTAGCTCAAGAGATAGGAATTGATACGAGTAGTATATTCACAACAATTAAGAACTTTAAAGCAGCTTTTGGTAGAGCAGAAGAATTAGATATAGAAGGAAAACATATTCGGATCTTATTATCTAAAAATCCCGTTGGTATGAATGAAACTATTCGGGCAGTTAATGAGATTAAGAAAGCAGGAAAATCTTCAGTCACTTTGTTAGTTTTAAACGATCGCATTCCTGACGGTACAGATGTATCTTGGATTTGGGATGTAGATACAGAAGAATTAGTGAAACTAGGAGGCACCTTAGTTGTCAGTGGCGATCGAGTTTATGATATGGCATTGCGGTTAGACTATAGTAGGTCCGAACAGGATAATCAGGTAGAGTTAATTGTTAAAGAAGACCTACAAGAAGCGATCGCTACAGCTTTAGAATACAGTCCTCAAGATGAAACCTTACATATTCTGCCCACTTATTCAGCCATGTTAGAAGTCAGAGAAATATTAGTAGGCAGAAAGATTTTGTAATTTTATTTCAATTTGATTATACTAGTCGATCGTTAATTGCTTAGAAGACAACAAAATATGACTTGGATAGATCCTCTTAAAGATGGTAAAAGTAAAATCGAATTAATTGATTCAATGGGCAGTGATTTAAGTGTAGTAAATGATGCCCGTGCTAGTTTTGCCAAAAGCTCAGAAGAGTTAAATCAAAAAGATATTAAACTAATCAATTATTTAATTAAACATCAACATACTAGTCCCTTTCGAGGAGTGGTTTTTAAGTTTAAAGTTAAAGCTCCTCTTTACATTTGTCGCCAGTGGTAGCCATATTATACTGACATGGTATGAATTGAGGTGTATTGATGATTGTTGAGTTTAGAGAAAACAAGAGAACTCTTAGAGGAGAAAATGCTAACCGTAAGT
>JBFRWE010000356.1:0-8335 GCA_051439345.1 Xenococcaceae cyanobacterium | reverse complement strand
ACTACTCCTAAGCTAACTAAAGTTTTGCCCAAAGATAAAGCCAAGTCTTTGCCTCTTTCCATATTTAACTCACAACCATAAATTTGTCCGATTTCTACTACCATTTGGGCGTTTACGGCTGCGGTGGCTAACATATCGACTACAGGTAAGGGAGTAATGGCAATAACACCAGCACCAATCCACTGATAGCGATCGATAATTTTATCTGCATCTCTACGTCGTTGGCGATCGATAATTTTTCTTGCTTCTTCTCCTAATCTTTGGGATTGTAATAAAATATTGTCGGCAATTAAATCTTCCCCTTCTGCTCGTAAAACTGCTACTAATCTTTTAATTAAGGGAGTTATCTCTGGTTCGGGTTCGATTATTTTACCTGTACGTAATTCTACTGGTTGAGGATTGGCAGCAATAGTAATTACATCAATAGCAGGAATAAAATCTCTTACTCTCTGCCGTAATTGTTTTAGGATTATCTCTTTGTCTTGTTCTGTATAAAGATCGATTTTATTAAAAATTAATAGCGATCGCTTGCCAATTTGGGCTAAATTTCTTAGAGGTTCGTATTCTGATTGGCGCAGATCGTTATCGACAACAAATAAGAGTAAATCTGCTTCTGTAGCTAATTGTCTGGCTAATTCTTCTCTTTCTGTCCCTGCTACCCCTGCCTCTAAAATACCAGGAGTATCGGTAATCAAAATTCCCCGTGTAACTCCCTGTAACTTTAAGTTATAGGTTTGTCCCGCTTTGGTAGTCCCCATGATCGGATCGACTTTACCGACAATTTCCCCTAGTAGAGAATTAACTAAAGAAGTTTTTCCTGCCGATCCTGTACCGAAGACTACTACTTTTACTTCCCCCCTGGCTAGATTAGCTTCTATTTCCTGCGATCGCTTTACCAATGCTTCTTGAGCTACTCGATCCTCAATTTGCTCTAGTTGTTGTTTAACTGCGTTTAAATTTTCTGTGGCTACTTGGGTTTTTTCTTCAGGAATTTTTGCTCTTGGGGGACGTTTACTTTTCTTGCGTGACTTTTTACGAGTGTAAAACCGAAAGTAATAAATAAAAACAGCAATTAATAATCCCAACAAAATTATCAAGATTAATAACAACAGGTTAGCTAGCAGAGAAGAAGTGTAAGATATTTCGATATAAAGTCGAGACAGAGCAATAACCAGCCAAATCCCTAATACTAAAATTAAACTTAAACCAGCAATGAGGATAAGTAGACGGAGAAATAGCATAGGGAGATGAGGTAGAAAATACAACTAACTTCTAATTTATCCAATAGTTATCCATAAAGAGCAAATCGAGTCTCGCTAAGATAGAGAAAGTTTTGCTTTGAGGTTTAGTTTAGTGGTATCTCCTTCTGTTATTTCAACCAATCAGACTCTTACTCCAGAATGGCAATGGCAAGATTGGCAGGGTTTGCCTTATTTAACTTGCAGTTTACTAGCAGATTGGCAGCACGGATTTTTGACGCAGAAATTCTATCCCCGCACTCCAGAAGATTTAGTCCCAGTTTTACACCCAGAAGCATCTGTTTACCGTGTCAAGCAGGTACATGGGAATAAGGTATTAACCCCAACAGAAATCAATGCAACAACCGATAACTTATCTGAAGCTGATGGCATCATCACCGATAACAGTAAGCAAGCCGTATGGGTAGCTAGTGCGGATTGTAATCCTGTCTTAATTGGTGATGTGGAGACAGGAAAAGTTGCTGCCATTCATGCAGGTTGGCGCGGTACAGCCCAAAAAATCGTCCCTAGAGCGATCGAGCGTTTTTTGCAATCAGGTAGTATAAAAGATGATCTCCGTATTGCCATGGGAGCAGCTATTGCTGGCAAAGTATACCAAGTTAGCGAGCATGTCGCAGCAGAAGTAGGAGCAAGTATTGTATCTTCAGAGAAAGCTAGCACTACAGCAGAAATGTTAGTAGCTTTACAAAATTTATCGAATTCTCCTCTGTTAGAGGACTCTCATCCAGGTAGAGTGCGTTTAGATGTACGCAGAGTAAATGAGATCCAAATAGAACAATTAGGTATTAGTAGCGAACAAATTTCGATCGCGCCTTATTGCACCTATCAGCAACCAGATCATTTCTTTTCCTATCGTCGCAGTAAAGAGAAGAAAGTACAATGGTCAGGAATTGTGAGTAGGAGTGGTTCGCGACGCGAAGCTAGTCCTTTAGGGCGAACCGCCCCTACAATCTAATCCCGACATATTTATTTGAGTTAAAAAATCATCGTTCAAAACAATAAAAGTTTGTCTAGCTTGATCGCGATATTGGGAAAAGCTTGCGTTAAAATTACTCCTGTTTTATACTCAGCAATCTGGGAATATTCTTCATTGTCAGGTTGGGTATGAACGATGAGTTTTTTGCCCACTAAATCTATAACCCAATATTCAGGTATGTTATTACGAGCATAAAGTCTCGATTTTTGCTTCAAATCTATTGTTAGTGTTCTGTTGGAAATTTCGATTAACCAATATATATCTTGGGCATAGGGATGATGAGTTCGATATATAGCTTCTGGTAAACGAGCTATAGTAACATCTGGTTCGGGTTCAGAATTATCTAAGGTAATTGGTTGAGCCTGAATTATCTCCGCTTCTTGGGCTAATAATTCTCTTAAATATTTGACAATAGAACGATTCGTATAACTATGCTCTACCCCTTCGGGACTCATCTGAATAATTTTTCCTTCCAGCAATTCTACTGGTTTACCTTCTAATAGTCCAGATTCAACCAGTTTATGCCATTGCTCGATCGACCATTTGTAAGTAGTTAAAGTCATACTACCCGCTTGATAAAAGCTACTAAACAAATAATTGTTAGTTAAAAAGTTCTTATTCTATATTTCATTTTACCTGACTCTTTACGAGCCTGTAGTGTCACAATGTTTGTATGTAAGAGGATTATCAATATTTCCCGTATAGTTCCCGCTTCTCATAATTCCTAGCCCGAGAGAGATAACCAGACATCTTTTAGCTTGAGTATGAGGACTGTACACAACAATTGTTTTTGCACTATTAGTATTTCCTTTAGGAGAAAAAACGATGTTAGAATGGCTGTTATTTTTAAAGAATACTCCGTCAGGTAGTTTTCTTTCGCCCAACAAGCAGCCAGTGTAGTTAATCTTTCCATCAGGAGTACTAATGTTAATTTCTTGCTTTGCTGTATCTAGGCGAATTTTACAACGTCTTCCTCTGCGCTTTGCTTGTCTTTGTGATTCTTTAATTGCTCCTCTTACTTGAGCAAAGCCTTCTTTTACTCGATTTTGATTGAATAAGCCAATAAGACTAGGAGCAGTAACCGCAGCTAAAATACCGACTACAATTACTGCTAGTAACATTTCTAATAAACTAAAACCACCGTTTTTATTGGCATTATTTAAGAGCATTAGATTTATGTATAAAAATCGCTTTAATAATAAGTTAGAGGGACTTGAATTAAGGAGAGGGACTAGAAATTTAATTATTTTCTTTAACTGTAATTAGAACGACGTGATCTTGAAAGTCATAACCTGGAACAGAACTATCTGTCTGACCAATTTCAAAAGCTACAATATACTGACCATCCTCTAGGTTAGGTTTATCATTTTGAATAAATGTTTTGCTATTTTCACTATTTGTGGTGCTGGCTAATAATTGCTTAAGAGATTTAAAATTGTCTGGCTCCCAAGCAACATACTCAAGAGCTTTTTTCCCATCACCATTCGTGTCATTGTTTCTAGCATCCGTTAGCAATTCTACTTGACTTTCATTACTTATAATAGATACAGGGTTACTATTATTTTGCTGGCTTGGCTCATAAGCGTTCTCACCTAGATGTGTTGCATCAGGAGTAACTATTATCTCCAATTCTTCATTTTCACCTAGTATGAATGAATTGGTAGAGTTACCATTAGAGTCTGTAGAGTTACCGTCAGCATCTATGGTAAGTTTTGTTGTAGAGTTACCATCTGAATCTTTTACTATAAACTCTGTTGTCATCCTACATGGACTTCCGCCTGGCTCACACCCCATCAGACTGCCAAGCACTTGAGGTATTACTTCTACATCGCCAGGACAAGTTATTGCAGGAGCGCGACGACAGTTATTAACAGGTTTATTGCTATAGTTTTGGTCATAATTCTCACCAGTTAAATCTTCTGCTTTTGCTCTAGCATAGGTATTGGTATCTGCTTTATATGTTTCTCCGTTCTCTAGTTGCCCAATCATATAGATTTGTGCTGTTTCGCCATTATCTTCTACACAAGCATAAAACCCTTGTATAGCAGCACCAGGACTAGCAGTAAAACCACTAGGACAACTAGCACTGAGGCTACCACTACTATCATCGTCTATTCGAGCAACTAAAGGTTCTACAACCCAGTTATTAGGAGCAGTAGGATTGCTGTAACTACCATCATTGTTATAAGAAGGACCAAAACGATATATTACTCTTGGTCCTTGCCAAGCAGTACTTTCTGGGGGAGAAATATAATAAAGAACTGGTGCTGTAACGCCAGGAATATTTAGTGCCAAGATAGGTTGAGCATTATTTTTTCCTGAGCTACTATCTTCTGGATCGAAACTGTAGCTAGAATCATCTTTAGCATTAGTAAAAGCAGGAGTAGGGTCTGTATCAATTGTTTCTGCTCTTCTTATCTCATCGGAAATAAATTCCAGGGCGCGATTTATTTCTGTTCTTCTATCTGCTTCGATGCTTGCAGTTTTGTTACCTCTTAGCATCGCCATTAAACCAAAACCAGCAGCACCAATAACAATAACAGAAATAAATGAAGCAATAATTAATTCTATAAGAGTGAAACCAGCAGAAGATTTATTCCATTTTAATATTTTAACTAAGTCTTTTGTTTTCATAATAATTAAATAAAAATTTAAATAATTAAGCCTTTAAAGTGTCAATAAGATTTTGAAATCAATTTTATCTTTGACAATAAATTGACAATAAAGTTTAATTTTATAAACACTTTATCTATGTTTATAACTTTGATTTTTAATTGTGTAAATTAGGATAAATACTGATTGCAAAATAATCATTATTAAAGCTTAGATAAATTAATTAAAGAAGAAATAAATTTATATTAAAAAAAATTAAAGCTCAGTTTTAAAATCAAGAATATTATATTTTCTTCAAACACATAGATAATATAATTACTAATCAGCACTAAGACAAGAATCTTCTACAAGAGCAGTACCAGCATTTGTGCTTGCTGTATAGTTACCACTTCTAATACTGCCAGATATACTAGAAATAAAAACACATTTAACTTCACTAGATGAAGAACTATTTACTACAATTGTTTTAGAAGCAGTAGTACCACCTTTATTATTAAAAGTAATAGTTTCATCAGCATTATTGTTACTTCCTACAATTAAAGATAATGTATCTGAACCGACTAAGTTACTATCCCCAATCGTACGAGTACTAAGTAAACAATTATCTGTACTAGAAATAGTTTTGGCAGAAGGACTAATTGTAATGGAACAACTTTTACCTCTACGTTTTGCTTGTCTTTGGGCTTCTTTGAGTGCGCTTTCTACTTGTCTTTGGGCTTCTTTTACTTGATTTTGATTTAATAAACCAACTAAGCTAGGTGCAGTAATTGCTGCTAAAACTCCAGCAATAATTACTGTGACAATTACTTCAATTAGAGTAAAACCTTTATTTTGATTAGGGGCATTCAAACGCTGCATTGGGAATCACCTCAATATAATCTTCTGCTATGGCATTACCAACAGTATCACTGCCATCAAACTCTTTGACATCCAAACTAATTTTTAGAATTTTAGCTGTACTATTACTAGTGTCTACTGTTGGAGTTAATCTGTAGGTTTTTCCTGCACCATTTAGTAGTTGTTTGTCACTGGGTATACTTGGCAAGTTGACTGCAAGACTTTGAGCATAACTATCGACAACAGGCGGACTAGCAGTAGAATCGGTACTAGAATCAGTATCATAAGCGTCTGCACTACACAGTCTGTGATTTGTAGCTAAATCTTCAGCTTCAAATTGAATTTGCTCTATATATTCTTGTATTAATTGACTTGCTCTTTGTTTCTCTTGTGCTTTAACTCTCATGGCTGTTGCTAATACTAGTGCTTGCATTGAACCAATAACAAAAAAGAAAGTAATTAGCGCAGCGACTAATACTTCCATTAAACTAAAGCCTGAGTCTGACTGGGATTGTTTTTGATTTAAGATTATTTGTTTTAACATAAGGTTACTCTGCTTCTAGTACCTGCCATTGTGAAGGTTGGGAAATTATGGGGTCTGTTAGTCTTATTCCCGATGCCATTAAATCTTCGACACTGCGGTAATTAAAATATTGATTATCTGGAGTTATAGTTACATCTGTATCGCTAGTGTTTGTAGAACTATCAGTCCAATCTTTCACCCACATGACGCCTGTAATATTAACATCAGGCTCATCGTTAATATTGACCGTAGCGTTGGGAGCATGAATAAAAGCCTTAATGTATATTTTTTTAGCTCCCTGAAAGATAATACTAGTAGTACCACTACCTCCATAAATCTCTAAATGAGAAGAGTCATTATTAACATCATCGTTCAAATAAATTTCTTGAACGGGAGTATCAGTGTTGTCACTCGTTAAAGTTATATTGCCATTAATAAATAATACAACCTTTGTGCCATTAGGAATACTCAGAACTTTCCCGTCACTAAAATTTATGTTGCCAGAAACATTATAGTAATATATATTGTCACTAGCTGCACTATCAGTATCACGAGGCAAGGTAGCTCCTGGCAAATTACTTCCATCGATGTTATTAAGTGTTGTACCTAATGGTAAATTTGTAGATTCATAATGACTAACAACCTGCGGATTAACAATAATAGAGTCGTCAGTGTCATTAAGACTCGCGGTATTTGGTAAACTATTTGGACTACAATTAGTGTCTTTAACTATGATATTTCCGTTAACTTTTACACCACTGAGAGAAACACTAACAGGAGTAGAAGTGCCTGTTCCATTGGTAATCCATAAAGCAGGGTTAAAATTGTTAAAATCGTCTTCTAATTCAATTTGGTTTCTAGGAATAAGAGGACTAGTGTTATCATTGGTAGTCCGTGTAGGGATACCTGGCTGAATAGGTAAATCGACTTGTATTTTTGCTGTAGCTCCATCTGCTTGTCCTTCTACTACCAGTACTCCTGTAGGTTGTACTCCTGTGTAACCCACATCATCAGAGGAATCACCAGCATTAGGTCCATCATCGTAGTTAGAAGTATAAGTATAATTCCATAATCTGTATTGACCCTTGCTAGGATCGGCATCATCTATATTTTGCCAATTTCTACCTTTGTCTGTAGTACCATCATCTGTTAATGCTTCTACAACTTCTGTACTTCCATCATTAGGACAAGAATCATTAATAATGGAATTTCCTGAGCCATCGGTCAGTGCCGATATATTCCCCCAACTGATTGTATTATTTGTATCATCACACTTACCATCTGAACCCCAGCTAACACAAGCAGGGTAAGTAGCAATAATTTTATAAGTATCTATTAGTTCCCGATAGCGAGCAACACCTATTTCCGCAGCAGCTAAAGCTTTTGCACTTGCTCTTTGACTAGTAGCTGTAATTTGTTCGTCACTAGATTGAAAAATACTGATTGTACCTACTAGGGTCATGATCAATCCTAAAGCAATAACCACAGGAATCACAAAACCCTGCTCTTTTGGACGACTTAAGAGAAAAACTTTAAATAGAAACTTCATTTACAACCAAGAGGAATAAGCATAGAATTTCCAATAGTACTCGTAGTTTTACTTCTCAAAAAGAAATTCGCTGTGATCTCGATCTTGATATTGTTGTAATGTTTGCTGGTAAATAGTTTGCAGCGATCGATTGTCTCAAGTAAGTCTTAAAGTTTCTTAATGTAACTGTATGAGTTTTGAATTTATATCTAGATTAAAGAGCGATCGCTTTTCTGTATTAATTATCTAGTAGAGGAATTCTTGTAAATTTGCCAAAATTCAGAACATTTTCAGGAGTGCTTGTTCGACTAAAGTATTTAAACTAATACCTAATACCTTCCTGGGAAGCTTGGATAGCAGCTTTTCGATGCAACTCAGAAGAGATGCGTAAATTAAATCGACCAGAAATAATTTGATCTTGTACTTAGCCACTAATCACTAACAAAAATCCCCTGGAACATAAACTTGACCCGAACTATGATCGGCATTAATTTCGATTACCATATCTGCCCAGTCAGCATTGGTAACTAAAGGCTTGATAAATAACTCTGGATGGAGAGATTTCCAGAAATACTCCACAAATTGCTCTATTTCTTCAT
>JBFRWE010000355.1:0-5928 GCA_051439345.1 Xenococcaceae cyanobacterium | reverse complement strand
ACTGTTCCTTTCGATCCTCAATCTCCCTTTGTCACTAGTGGATTGCGTTTGGGTTCTCCTGCTATGACTACTAGAGGTATGGGGACGACAGAATTTAAAGAGATTGCTAACATTATTGCAGACAGACTTTTAAATCCAGAAGATGAGGCAATTAAAAGTGATTGTTTGCGCCGAGTTGGTGCTTTGTGCGATCGCTTTCCTCTTTATCCTCATCTTAATATTCCTGTCGCCCTAACTGCATAAAAATTAAGACATCGACATCCTTTTATTTCCTATTTCTCTAATTCAGATGCCTGTGGAACTATACCATCTGACTGCTTTCCTTATTTCCGTAACTGTTGTCTTATGGACTATTCCAGATGTCAAAACAGTTGGTCTCAAGCTAGGTATAGTAGATCGACCCAACGCCAGAAAAATCCATAAAAACCCTGTTGTCCGTGTTGGCGGAGTTTCTATATTTATTGGGGCAATTTCTGCCCTTCTGATTATCTGGCGACTGGGAGGATTTGCTATGGTTTCTCCCCATCAGGAAGGGGAAATTGGGGCAGTTATCTTAGGTAGCATTGCTTTCTTTTTTATTGGTTTAGCAGACGATCTTTTTAACCTCACTGCCATTTCTCGACTGATAATGCAAGTAGCTGTCGCGACTATTTGTTGGTTTATGGGAGTGAGAATTGATTTTCTGTCAGTCCCTTTCGATAGTTTGATTCAGATTGGATGGTTAAGTCTTCCCATCACAGTCATGTGGCTTGTGGGAATGGCTAATGCTATCAACTGGATCGATGGCGTTGACGGTTTAGCTGCAGGAGTTTCTGGTATTGCTGCGGTAGTAATGCTGATAGTAACTCTATTTATGAATCAACCAGGGGCAGCTTTAATAGCTGCTGCTTTGGCTGGTGGTGCTTTGGGTTTTTTGCGTTATAACTTTAATCCTGCCCAAATTTTTATGGGAGATGGTGGCGCATATTTTATGGGTTTTACCTTAGCAGGAGTAGGGGTAATTGGCTTAGTTAAAACTACGGCTGTAACTGCTGTTTTATTACCCTACTTGATTTTGGCAGTACCTATCTTAGATATGTCGGCGGTTATTTTCTCCCGCATTAGTAAAGGTAAGTCTCCCTTTATTGCTGATAAAAGTCACCTCCACCATTGGTTGCTCAAAGCCGGCATTTCTCAACGCTTAACGGTTCTATTTATCTACGCTTTAACCTTATGGGTTGGTAGTTTAGCTATGGGCTTCTCTAATATTCCTAGTGGTTGGGGTTATGCCATTGGTGCAACCTTACTGCTAGGTTATGTGGGGTGGCAAGTTTGGCGCAATACGAAGAAAAAGTAGGAACGAACAGCCCTAAGGTTCACCACTTTGCTTATGCTGGTACAACCCTTTCAGCATAAGCAAAGTGGGGAGAACCACGCCAGTTTCTACAGCGGAGGACACCTCCCTTCGGGTTCAGGTTATCAATCAACGATTAACAAACAAAAAAACTTAATGAGTGCAGAAATCATCTGTGTTGGTACAGAAATTCTACTAGGGGATATTCTGAATACCAATTGTCAATATCTAGCTGAACAATTAGCAAGTTTAGGTATTCCCCATTACTATCAAACTGTAGTAGGCGACAACCCAGCTAGGCTAAAGCAAGTTATTGATATTGCTAGTCAACGTTCCTCCATCCTAATCTTGACAGGAGGTTTAGGTCCTACACCAGACGATCTAACTACAGAAACAATCGCCAATTTTTTTCATACTCCCTTAGAAGAAAAACGGGAAATAATCGACGACATTAAAGCTAAATTTGCCCAAAGAGGGCGAAAAATGGTCTCTAGCAACTATAAACAAGCTTTAATACCTAAAGGAGCGAAAATATTACCTAATCCCTTAGGCACTGCCCCAGGCATTATTTGGCAACCAAAACCCAACTTAACAATTCTGACTTTTCCTGGAGTACCGTCCGAAATGGAGAAGATGTGGACAGAAACTGCCGTTCCTTTTCTGAAAAGCCAGGGTTGGGGTCAATCAATAATTTACAGTCAGATGCTTCGTTTTCGGGGTATTGGAGAATCAACTTTAGCCGAAAAAGTCAACCATTTATTTGCTCGGCAAAATCCTACCGTTGCTCCTTATGCTTCTAAAGGCGAAGTCCGCTTGCGCATTTCCGCCAAAGCTAAATCTGAAGCAGAAGCGATCGCTCTAATTGAACCTGTTGCTCAAGAAATACAAGCGATCGCGGGACTAGATTATTTTGGCTCTGACGATGATACTTTAGCGAGTGTAGTGGGAAGCCAATTGCAACAAGAAGGAGAAACCCTAGCTGTAGCTGAATCTTGTACAGGAGGAGGGTTAGGAGAGATGTTAACTTCTATTCCTGGGAGTTCTACTTATTTTTTGGGAGGAGTTATTGCTTATGCTAATAAAGTTAAACTTGCTTTGCTAGAAGTAGATGCTCACGACTTAGAACAACAAGGAGCAGTTAGTAAGATCGTAGCCCAGCAAATGGCATTGGGAGTTAAAAAACGGTTTAATTCTAGTTGGGGATTGAGTATTACAGGAATTGCTGGACCTGGGGGTGGCACAGATGATAAACCTGTCGGTTTAGTTTATATCGGAGTGGCTACCCCTGATGATCAAGCAGAAAGCTTTGAATACCGCTTCGGTTCAATCAAAAGCCGTTCTCTTATTCGCTATTTTAGTGCTTGTAATGCCCTAGATTTACTCCGCAGAAAATTAATGATTAATTAGAGGACATCCAGTTTCTAGCCAATCATAAATGCGGTCTAGTTCTTCTAAAGTAACTAAACCATATTGCCACAGGATCATGGGTATAGGACCAGGATTCTGTTCGGCAGTGCGTTGCACAACTGCAATGGAATCCGTGGGTAAAGCGAGTTCTTCTTTGAGAAATTTAATAAATTGAGCGTAAATCGTAGGTGTCATCTTGTATCTTCTCGGTAGTAAGTGTAATGGGGTCAATTAGGAAATGGACTTTATATTACGCTTGTCAATTAGTTTTTAAGCTATCATCAATCCATAATCTTTACTATTTTTGAGTATTTATCTTAAATTGCCAGTGCGCTTAGTCACAATTAACCCCAAAAAATTATTATTTTTACATTCATTAAATGCCTAGTTTAAGCACAATGGTTTAAGAGTTTAGCTAACTCAAATAAAAAATTGGTGAATTATCAATAAAATATACTTACTAAACTAGTAACTTTAAGTTATGTATCAAACAAGAGTATTGGTATTGTCTCACAGATAATCACAAAATCAATAGTGAATTATAACAAAATAAATACTTTTATTGAGTATTATTTAAAAATTTAATTTTGAGGCGATCGCCTATCTGTAAATTCAATTCTTTGGCTCTACCGCCTGGTAATTCTAACACTTGGTCTATTAATATATCAGGCCCGTAAACAGGGCAGGGAGCGACAGTGCAAGGAGGAACATTTGCGACAATTGCTTTGACTTCTCCTTGGTATAAAAAAATCA
Organism: Xenococcaceae cyanobacterium; assembly: GCA_051439345.1. GTDB lineage: Bacteria > Cyanobacteriota > Cyanobacteriia > Cyanobacteriales > Xenococcaceae > JASJDJ01. The sequence continues at coordinate 2,435 of JBFRWE010000355.1, read as the reverse complement.
TATCTAGAGTAATTACCACATTTTTCATCCAAAACCGAGCAATTTGTGGCTTAGAAAAAGGAAATAACATACCTCGATCGGCAGGCAAGGATTCACGAAACATTAAGCCTAAAGCTTGTTGTTGGGGTGTGCGAGCAACTTCCAACTCGATTTTTTCTTGAGATATAGTTGCTTTAGCGGTAATAGGAAGGGTTTGAGCCAAATTTGCAGATGAGACAGATGTATTGTCTTTAGTTTGATCAGACAAACGTTCTCTTATTTGCCCAGAAGCATTAGCTGTCTTTTCTGAATTAGTTTGAGTTAGAGATGTGGAAGAGCAACCAAATAGCGTAACAGCTAAGAAAATAACTAAACTAATTTTTTGATTCATAGGAAACCTATGGCATAAATTCTTAATTTTATGATCGCGGAGCTTACAGTGAATCATGATTCAAGAATTGTCCATTGTCCATTGTCCATTGTCCATTGATAATAAATCTTATGGTTCTCGTAAAACGTAGCCTACACCTCTAACAGTTTGAATTAATCTTTTTTGTCCTGCATTTTCGATTTTGATACGTAAATAGCGAATATAAACTTCAATTACGTTAGATTCTCCTCGATAGTCATATCCCCAGACATTTTCAATAATTTGGTCGCGGGTTAAAACTTTACCTGGATTAGACATTAAATACTTGAGTAATTCAAACTCTTTCATGGTCAAATCGATAGTGCGATCGCTACGAATTACCCTACGAGTAGCTAAATCTAAAACCAATTCGCCAAAACGCATTTGTTCTTTAATGCCAATCTCTGGTTGTAAATAAAGACTGACCAGTTTTAAAAATTCTTCTCTTTTGTAAGGCTTGAGTAAATAATCATCTGCACCTGCTTTTAAACAAGCCACTCGTTCTTCGATAGTATCTCGATCTAGTAGCATTAATATGGGTGTTCGATGACCTAAGTTCCTCAACTGACGACAAAAATTCCAACCAGGTTCAGTTTGCCACGCCTTATCAATAACGATCATGGCAGGTTGTAGGTCATTTAAATGTTTAGTCTCTTGAGTTACACCTTGAGATATTACAGAGAAATATCCTACTGAACTTAAATCTAAACTTGCTTGTTGAGCAAAAATTTCGTCGGCAAATATCCAAACACAAAGGTTATCGGCTTCAACACTTGTAATAGTAGCCATAATATTTAATAAAAAATTTAGTCTATTACCTTAATAGCAATTTGTAATGTAGAAGAAAAAATAATTAGGGTAGTTCCACAGAAGTTGGTTTAGCAATATGGGGTAATCCCCAACCCAATTTTTCTCTTAGAATTCGGAAGAATTCGGGTTTTTGTAAGCGAATGAAACGGGCAGGATACTTGGATTTCTGAATATGAATGCGATCGTCGGGCAAAATATAACAGCCTCCATTCCCATCTACCACCATCACCATTCGATTAGGAGTGGCAGGAAATACATTGACTGTATCACGATCGGAAAAAACTAATGCCCGAGATGCTAAAGAATGAGGACAAATGGGAGCTAATTGCAATACTGGCACTTCAGGAGTAACAACAGGACCACCAGAACTGAGAGAATAGGCAGTAGAGCCTGTTGGTGTCGAAATAATAATTCCATCAGCAGCAATATCAACTGGCGCATGTCTACCAATTTGAATTTCAAAGTGGCACATACTAGTTAGAGGTTCTCGATGAAGCACCATTTCATTTAAACAGAGAGCTTCCCACAATAACGCTTCGTGGCGAAATACTCTCACAGCTAACATAGACCTCTCCTCAATTTGATAATCCTGAGCTAGCAATTGCTCTAACGCCTCAGGTAAATTGTTGAGGTAAGTTTCAGTCAAAAATCCCATATGACCAGTATTCACAGTTAAAGCTGGAATACCACAGGGAGCAAGTTGTCGAAAAGCCGATAAAACAGTACCATCTCCCCCCAAAATAATGGCAAAAGCCATCTCAGAGTCAAAATTTGGTGGTGTTAACTGTTCTATCCGAGTATTACAGACAGGACTACCAGGAGTAGAGTATTCTAGAATACCTCCAACTCCCGTTGTCAGATCAACTTTCCAACCACTAGCAGTGAGTTTTTCTGCTACATCTAATGCAACTTTACAAGCTATGGGTTTTATATCGTTGTAGATAATGCCTGCTTTTGGCTTTGGCACGATTAAATCTAACCTGCTAAAAATTTTTATCTTATTTTATATAGCAATAAGCCCCTTTTAAAGGGGCATTCTCAAGAAGGATAGAATTAACTATCCTTCCTTTTAATATTTTGCTTTATAAAGCGTTACCACGAGGTAGAACTTCCTCTGGGAATTCAAAGTTTTCGTGGGGTTGGTCTTGAGTCGCCATCCAGGCTCTGAGACCTTCGTTTAAGAGAATATTTTTGGTGTAGAATGTTTCAAATTCTGGGTCTTCTGCTGCTCTTAACT
>JBFRWE010000354.1:0-19818 GCA_051439345.1 Xenococcaceae cyanobacterium | reverse complement strand
CCAGCTTGTAACTCCCAGTTATTAACACGATTTTGGATAGCAGCTTTGGCGTAACCATCTTGATCGGGTGTGAAATCAGCAATTCCATCACCATTGGTATCGATGCTACCATTCTCATCAATAATTTCATAGAAACCTACTAAATTATCAAACCCAGCATCAGTGCCTAAGTCTACCACATCATCGCTCAGCCTAGTCTTAATATCTTGATTATTACTGACTGCTTTTGAATTATAAACTAGTCCAGCAAGCTGGTTGTCAGGGTCTCGCTCGATTTCTAATGCATTTACATACGTGGGTGTAGCTAAAACTAACTGACCACCTCTTTCGTATTTTCCTCCCAGAACTTCCTCAGCTGCTGGTTTTACTATTGCTAGTGCTTCTTCGTCAGTACTTCCAGCAGCAATTAAATCTTGATAAGTTTGAGTTTCCCGAAGACGACTATCGTCTGAAGAAATTGTACTGGCTTGAATGTCAAACAAATAAGAACTTTGACCAGGTAAAGCATTAGGATCTACTTCGATCACACCAGAAGTTTCCCAACCACCTATTTCAAAGAAGCTAATGTCAGAAGTATCACCAGCAGCAGAATTGATTTCAAACAGAAAATCAACTTGGTCGTTACCAACAACACCTTCATTAGCAGCAATATTGTAACTTAAAACACTACCATCGCGATTTTCTTCAGCAAAGATTACATCACCATCAGCAGTTTCATCTTCTTGAAGTATGACATTACCGTTACTGTCAACCACAATATTGTCGTAGCTTACGCCTTTTCCTAAACCGCCTTGCAATAAGTTCTCAAATGTTCCTGGTAGGGGGACACCATCCTCATCGAGGGTAATAGTAATGCGATGTAGTTTACCTAGAGGATTATCTCTTTGAGTAGTAGCAGCTTGAGGAGGGTCATCTAAATCGACTAAAGGGTTAGGTTGAGAGTAACTATTAACTGGTGCTTCTGCGTTACGACCAGTAGTTGCAAAGTAAAAAGTACCCAGATTGTTAGGATCTTCTGCCATATCCTCAAGACGACGGAAGTTAGTAGATCTAAAATCTGGACTAGCAAGAACGTTAGTATCGGGAAACAGACCAGTAATAGGGTCACGCTCAATGTCAGTGTTGGGTCCAAAATCTACAAACTCACTGAGGACACTAGGATCGGGATTAACAGCAACATCATCAGGAATAGGAGTCCACTGAGTGGTTAGCTCTTCATTCTCCGCCATAGTCTCATAACCATAGACATTGCCCTCTGCATCTACTACTTGAAGAACATAAAGCTGGAAATTATCACCTTCTTCTGTTGTTCCCCAAAATCCGTTAGGATTGTCTGGGGTTTGTCTCCCTACATACAGATAGACTTCTCCATTCTCATTATCTTCTGTCGCCAGAAGCATTGTGTAATCAGAGTTAGTTGCCCGATATTGACTAGCAGAAATAATATTCTCTTTTGAAACAGTACCTAAACCTCTTATAGGAGTTGCTAATCCATTAGCCTGTACTGGAGTGCCAACACCGTCGGAGCGTTCTTGTGGTGCAAACCAGATAGGAATTTCTTCCCCATTAGCGTCAACAAAACCTTGCGCTGCTAAATAACCAGAACAAAAACGAGTAAAGTTGTTATGGTTAAAAAATGATAAAACATTACCGTCTGGGTCTTCATAATTACCAGTCTCGGTATTAAGTGTATAAGTTACTCCATCCAAAGCAACATCTTCAATTAAATTTTTACCACCAAGCAAATTCCAATTTAAATCAAATTGCCATAGGGAAACCCTTGCACCGTTGATAACTTTGTCTCCACTGGAGTTCGTAGCAGTTTGAGTATCTGTATCACCCTCTTCATCTAACTCAGCAGCACTTAGCTCATGGTTCATGAAGACGTAATTGAATCCGTCAATTTGTACGTAGCCTAGACCGTCAGGAATACCAGCCATAGCAAAAGTTTCTGTTGAGCTAGGAGTAAAGTTACCCCAATCTCCTTCCAATAAAGGAACTTCATCCCCAACCGTTATCAGGGGAGTAATATCGTAGCTTAGACTATCTGCTTGAGAATCGACAACGTAAGGACTTGCTGAAGTTTTTCCACTGGTAATTATTTCTGGCATATTTTATTTTTAATCAACCTTAAAATAGATAAAAAGAGTCAAGAATAACTCCAAATTGAACAGTTTTCTTTATTACTCTTTCAGCGATCAATTAAGGTTCAGTTAAGCATGAATTATTAAAACTTTAAATCATCAAAACTTGAAATTTTTATAGTGAAAATATACATCTGTTCAAGTTCTTAATTCTTAGATTAGTCAACTTGAAGTAAATCCAATTTCCTATCTTATTGGTCGCACTTACATTTTGCTGTCTATTTCTAAGCTAAGTCTACTGATGAGAAACAACCCCTTCAAGATTATTAGTATCTTGATAGATATCATTGATTGGTTCAAACTCTTTCTGATTGGAAAATTGCGGTAAAATTTCCTGACTAAAAGCTTCTGCTGCTTTGGAACAATAGCGATTAGGATTAACAATAACAGAGAGAGTTCTTTTAACTAATACATCTTTAATTTTTGCGCTGTGTAGTACTCCCATTTGCAATTCTTTTTCGATCGCCGTAGTAGAAACAAAAGATGCACCTAATCCCGATTGAACTGCGTTTTTAATTGCTTCAATGGAATTAAGTTCCATTTCAATTTTGAGACGTTTAGGATCGATTTCGTGACGGGTTAATACCTTATCAATCACTTTACGAATAGTCGATTGAGAATCTAACGTAATGAAGTGTAATTTGTATAAATCCTCTTTTTGAATCGTCTCTACTTGCGCCAGAGAATGAAATACAGGCAGGATTAAAGCTAATTCATCTTCGGCATAGGGAACAATCTTGAGGGTATCTTGCAATTCGGCTGGTACTTCTCCACCAATAATAGCTAAATCTACTTGTCCATTAGCTACTCCCCAAGAAGTACGTCGAGTAGAATGCACTTGTAACTGAACCGAAACATCGGGATACTTCTGGCGAAATAAGCCAATCATTCTTGGTAATAGATATGTACCCGTAGTCTGAGATGCGCCAACAATTAGAGTACCACCTTGAAGATTTTGTAAGTCTTCGATCGCCCGACAAGTTTCTTGACACAGGGCAATTATTCTCTCTCCGTAACTAAGTAGTAGATGCCCTGCTTCGGTTAACTGCGCCCTTCTTCCTCCTCGATCAAATAGAGGTACACTAAGCTGTTTTTCCAGATTTTGTACTTGAAGACTAACCGCAGGTTGTGAAACATAGAGACTGTCGGCAGCCCGCTTAAAACTCCCCTCCGTAGCGATCGCTTTGAGTATGCGGAGTTGATCCAAAGTAAAAGGGATATCAGACATAAAATTCTGGCAACTATTTTGCTAAAGAGAAGAAAATCTAGATTAACTAGGAAGCATTAAATGCTAAATTCAGTTTTGATAATCGATAAATATTTAATTTTAAATGAGGATTGGCTAGAAACATTTCCACTCTGTTTTAAAAACAAGCTCAATTCGACAGTAACATAACAAGGGGATCATAATTATTTTTAATCATTGCTATCATAGACAATAATAAATTATTTAAATATAACAATATCTATATATCATGACAGAAACCAATTGGTTAAGTACAAGCAGTTGGATCATGCTAGGGCTATTATTAGGCTTTGCTATTGCCCATAGCGGTTTAGCTGCCCTTCGTCTTTGGGGAGAAGCTAAAATAGGAGCGAGACTATATCGTATAGTATTTGCTTTAGTTAGCATTCCTTTTGCCACTGTATTAATTATTTATTTTATTAATCATCGTTACGATGGGTTGCAATTATGGCAAATACAGGGAATTCCAGGTATTAAAATTCTAGTCTGGATTCTTTCTGCTGTTTCATTTATTTTTCTCTATCCTGCTACTTTCAACTTATTAGAAGTTGCTGCGGTGCAAAAACCCCAAGTTCATCTTTATGAAACAGGGATTATTCGGATTAGTCGTCATCCACAAATGGTGGGACAAGTAATTTGGTGCATTGCCCATACTTTATGGATTGGTAGCACTTTTATGCTGGTTACTTCTGTAGGTTTGATTGCCCATCACCTTTTTGCTGTATGGCATGGAGATCGCCGTTTACAAATCCGTTATGGTGACTCATTTACTAAGGTCAAAGAAAGAACTAGTATTGTTCCTTTTTTAGCAGTTATCGATGGTAGACAAACTTTAAAGTGGCAGGAATTTCTCCGTCCTGCTTACGCAGGTGTTCTTGCCTTTGTTTTATTATTTTGGTGGGGACATCCTTGGTTAATGACAGTTACAGCCCAAGTTAGATGGTAATTTTCGATAATACTATTTCAGTCGCTCCCAATTGGTTGTAGCATAATTCAAAGTGGGAGCATCCAATTCTAACAGAAGCATACGGTATTCAATCATGTAATCTTGATTTTACCGTCGAGCGCGAAAAATATATTTGCCCAAAAGGTATGCTCTGTCCAAAGCGAATAAAACAAATTTATCAAAACCAGATAGAATATGCTGTTTTCAGTCAATGAACAAACTTTTGAGCAAGAAGTTTTAGCCTCTTCTCAACCAGTTTTAGTCCATTTTTGGGCACCCTGGTGTGGCTTATGTCTTATGATTAATCCTGTTCTGCTTAAACTAGAAGCAGAAATAGATAGACCAATCAAACTAGTGAGTATTAATGCCGACAATAACTTTAAACTCGCTACTTTTTACCGTCTGAAAAATCTGCCCACCTTAATGTTGTTTGAGCGTGGCAGCTTAGTAGAAAGATTGGATGACTTTCAGCACAGAGAAGGTTTAGAGCAAACAATCGCCAATTTGATGAATCAGGTTATAGTTCAATCAGCTTAGTTAGCTATTGGTTAGAACTAAATAATTCAAAGACTTGACGGCAAAAAAGCTTTAATTTTTGCTTGACATCTTCTACTGGATGATTTTTGCCCATAAATTGCCAATACTCTATAGTGGATAACCGCCAAGCTTGTCCTTGGTGGCTAAATCCGGCAACTTCTAAACCAATTAATCTTTCTTGGTTATCTAAAGAATCTTGGTGAAGACGAATCTGAACTAAGATACTATTGCTTTGAAAACGGCGACTCCATCCAGGAAAATGAAAGCCAATATCGATCGAATCTGGATCGATCAACTCACGAGTATGAGGATCATTTTTCCAAGGCTTGAGATCGGCTTTAGCGTCAGGAAATTCAGCCTTAAACAAATTGACAACTGTTGCTATTTTGTTGGCAGTATCTAAACCTTTTGCTCTTTCAGATGCGTTCACTCGTAATCTCCTGTGATTGTCCTAAAACTATTTAATCCCTATATAAATTTTTATTACACAAAACTAACTTTTGCTGGTGTATTTGGCGACAAGATCGTTTTCTTCGACTTTTTTTAATAGTCTGAATTGGCACTCCCATCAATCCTCTTGATGCTTTGTCAGAGGATTCTTCTCTATTTACTATCAAAAAAATATATTGTTGAAAAATAAGTTTATTTTTTGCCAAAAATAAGGATAGATAAATTAAGTGCCAATAACTGAACAGACAATTAAGATAAAAGACATGGAATGGTTTTATCGTCAGGTAGAAGTCGAGCAGGCAGAGCCTGGCAGCGAAACCGAACGCGGAACTGTACTTTTACTTCATGGTTTACCTTCCCATAGCTTCGGTTGGTACGAAGTAATGGAAAAATTAGCCCAACCTGGTTTTAATGCTATTGCTCCAGATTGGATTGGTTCAGGCTTTTCCGATAAACCAGATAAAAGAGATTTCCCTTACACTCCAGAAGCTTTTATTACTGCGTTGACAGATTTTGTCGATACCCTCGAACTAGAAAATTTTCATTTGGTAGTACAAGGTTTTTTAGGCTCAGTTGGTTTGCAATATGCTTTCCGACATCCAGAAAAAATTGAGCGTCTAGTTATTTTAAATACTCCTCTCTCTAAAGATGCTAAGTTACCTTGGAAAATGAAGCAATGGGGTATACCCTTTGTAGGTGATATGTTGACCCAAGACCCTCTTTTGGTCGATCGTACCTTAGAAGGAGGAAGCGGTTTTGTCATTTCTGATGAAAATTTAGCTGTATATCGTAAGCCTTTCTTGATGAGTTCCTCTGTAGGACGAGCATTAGTCGCAACTATTCAACAACTGAAGTTGGAACAAACAATGGCAGAAATAGAAGCAGGTTTTCTGAATTGGGATAAACCAACTTTACTCATATGGGGTATGGCAGACCCTTGGCTATCATCAACTCAGGCAGAAACATTAGCAGCATCCAACTCTAACATCAAATTATTCAAGCTAGAAGAAGGTAAACATTATCCTCAAGAACATTGGGTTAAAGAGATTAGTGATAAGATGATTCAATTTTTTCCCAGATAAATGTTTTAAAAAGGCTAATTGTTGAGAAAATCAAAAATAAGTTAATTAAGTTTATCAATCAGATTCATGAAAATCTTGCGGTCTATTTTACCTGTCATTTTACTGTTGGTGACAACTTTATTGGTTAGTTGTGGCGGTCCTAATGCATCTGCACCACCAACCTACACCCCTGAGAAATTAGCACAGATTCAAACTTATCGTATTAGCGTAGATAAAGCTAGAGAGAGAATGCCCGAATTGTCTGACTTGATCCAAGAAGAAAATTGGGTAGATACCAGAACTTTTATTCACGGTCCCCTGGGATTAATACGTCGGAACATGACTTATCTCAGTAATGCTTTATTAGAAGAAGATGCCGAAAAAGCAACTCCTTTAGCTAAAGAGGTATTTAAAAACCTTGATGATATTGATGCTGCTGCCAAAGAAAGCAACTATAGTGCAGCCATCAGCGAATTCAATCAGGCAATTAGCAACTTTGATGCTTACTTAGAGTTAATTCCTCAAACAGAGGAGGAAGCAGCCATAATTCAAGAAACTGAACAAACAGTCGGTTTGACAATTCCCGCAGTAGAAGAAACCGAAGAAATAGAAGATTTAGTTTCTGAAGCAGAAGAAACAGAAGATTTAATTCCTGAAATGGAAGTTAATGGCTAGTCAATAAGAAATCAAGCTTAGCTTTTAGGGTACAGATGAGTTTTGTACCCTATTTATTATCAATCCTGACTCTTGACTCTTGACTTCTCTACTTATGTCCTCCAATCCTTATCTTTGGCTAGAAAAATCTTTGACCAGCATTCATCGTGCTAATTGGTATCGTTCGGTAAAAACCATCGATGCTTTTTCTGGTTCTACCTTATTACTAGAAGGAAAAGAAGTTATTAATTTTGCCAGTAATGATTATTTGGGACTAAGTACAGATGAAAGATTAATTCAAGCAGCGATCGCAGCAACTAAAGAATATGGTACAGGTAGTACAGGCTCTCGCTTACTTAGTGGACATCGAGACTTGCATCGCCAATTAGAAAAAGCCATTGCCGATCTCAAGCAAACAGAAGATGCACTGGTATTTAGTTCTGGTTATCTGGCAAATCTAGGAGCAATCTCAGCTCTAGTAAAACAAAAAGATTTAATTTTAGGGGATCGATACAATCACTCTAGTCTAAAAAATGGTGCAAAATTAAGCGGTGCAACCATTATCGATTATAGTCATAACAATATCCAAGATTTAGCTACCAAACTGCATCAGCATCGTTCTCAATACCGTCGCTGTCTGATTACTACAGACAGTGTTTTCAGCATGGATGGGGATCTTTGTTCTCTACCAGAATTACTATCTCTAGCTGAAGAATTCAACTGTATGTTACTAGTAGATGAAGCCCACGCTACAGGAGTAATGGGTAAAACTGGGGCTGGTTGTGTAGAGTATTTTAATTGTACGGGTAGAGAATTAATTCAAATAGGGACTCTTAGCAAGGCTTTAGGTAGTCTAGGCGGTTATGTTGCTGGTAGTGCCAGCTTAATCGATTTTTTACGTAATCGTGCAGCTACTTGGATCTATACTACTGGATTATCCCCTGCTGATACGGCTGCTGCTTTAAAGGCGATCGAAATTATTAAAACAGAACCTCAAAGAAGGGAAAAACTATGGAGCAATGTTAATTACCTTCAACAAGAATTATCTGGATTAAATTTATTACCGTCCCAATCTCCCATTATTTGTATCAACTTATCCTCTCCTACAACAGCACTAAGCACAGCTAAACAATTTGAAAAAGCAGGTATTTTCGCCCCTGCCATTCGTCCCCCTACAGTGCCAACTAGTCGTCTCAGGATATCTGTAATGGCAACTCATCAACTCGAACATCTACAAAAGTTAGTTACCGTAAGTCAAATAGCAAGTAGCAAGTAGCAAGTAAGAAGTTTCTAATTCCTGAACTCCTAAACTTTTGAACTCCTGACTTCTGATTTCTATCTAATGATTCAAAATAGTTTCGTCATTATTTAATGTCAATTCAGGAGGATTAATTTCTCGCCAGAGAGAAGGTTTAAGAAATTCTGATTGATATATTCCTTTGTGATCTCGTTGCGCTAAAATCTCATGAGAAATGAAACTACGGGAGTTTTGGCGATCGGCAATTGCCCAACCTTCTTCCACTAGCCAACCATTAAGATTTTGTCTGCCCAGAAAACACTCTGCTATGGGAACATTATCATTTTTTTGCTCTCTAGTTAAACAAGTTAGAGATTTTCCCTCTATTTTTTCTACTAATTTCTGTTTAACAGTTAATCCACATTGCCAAGGCCGATCATTAACATAGCAAATTTGCTCTAATTCAGGAGCATCTATACCATAAAGTTTAATTTGTTGCCGATCTATTTCAATAATATTGCCTTTAATGACATGGGCTTCCCCTTTTATTTGTCCTTTTTCTGATGTTTCAATCAATATTGCTCCTAAACCAGCCAGAATCAATGTTTTAGTCAATACTTTTAGCCAAGACATACCCTAATTTGAGCTATTTAAATTTTGTTCAGGTTTCTACTAGGTAAACAAATTTACTCTACAGTAAATGACTGATAAATTAGAAATTGAGTTCCAAGAACTATTAATTTAATTATTTTTTAATTATTTTTAGTGTCTCAAGATATCATTTGTGCCTGTGAAGCACATAGCAAAGCTGAGATCGTGCTAATCTAAATGTCTAATTTAAAGTGATAAGATATAGCTTTTTTACAAAGTTATCGATCGATACATCATAAATTTGAGATGAAATTCCTAAACATCTTTCGCAGCAGCAGAAAATGGTTATCCGCTACCCCACAAAGAGCATTAGATTCAGCATATCGAGCAGCTTTAAAAATTAAAGCGATCGAAGACGATCATTTTAAGGGGGAAAAAGTAACCACAGGAGCAATGGATTATTCTCAAAGTGTGCTTTCTGTATTTCGTGCTGATGTCAATAATTATTTGCAGACTATTAAAGTCAGATTGACGGAATTTAATGCTAGTCGTGCTTTACTGATTTTTTCTGACACTGGAGCAAATCTATCTCAAACAGAAATTGTTGACGATAATGAGCAAGAATATAGTCAAGGTCGCTCAATTATTGAGAAACTAAACTTTATTGAGGATGTAGTCTCTAGATATAAAAATGAATTCTCTCAAAAAAATCGTGCTTTAGTACCTTCTATAACACCACAATCGCCCCCAAAAAGTAAGAGAAATAAATACTTGAAGGAGCGGAATGTTTCTATTTTAGAAAACAGTAATCTCGATCGAGATGAGCTACCCAGAAATGAAAATGAAGAAGACCCAAATTTAGAAACTATTTCTGATAAGACGGCTGTTTTACCTCGTTCTTTTTTAAGGACAATCGATCGCATTCGTCGAGAAATCGATCCCCAATCAGAAAATACCGAAGAACAAGTACTAAAAAAGTTTCGTCGCTCTCGCAATAAAACTGCCGTTTCCATTAGATTTCTCCTTATTCTAATTATTATTCCTTTATTAGCTCATCAGTTGAGTAAAACTTTTATTATTTCGCCTTTTGTTAAGAGCTATTTTGAGAATCATCAAGATATTCTGTTTATCAATAAAGATTTAGAAGAAGAAGCTTTTATTGAGTTTCATCGCTACGAAGAAAAGCTTGAGTTTAAAAGTTTAATTGGCTTATCTCCATCCTTAAATCAAGAAGAAAAAGAACACAAATTACATAATAAGGCTGAAGAACTGGCAGAAAAATATCGATATCAAGGTGTAAATGCGATCGGCAATGTTTTCGCGGATATTTTTTCTTTAGCTGCTTTTGCAGGAGTCATTTTTTTTTGCAAGCGGGAAATTAGCATTATTAAGTCTTTTCTAGATGAAATCATCTATGGTTTAAGTGATTCGGCTAAAGCTTTTTTAATTATCCTGCTTACAGATATGTTTGTTGGCTACCATTCCCCCCACGGATGGGAGATAATTTTAGAAGGAATTTCTCGCCATTTAGGTTTGCCAGAAAATCGCGATTTTAACTTCTTATTTATTGCTACTTTTCCGGTAATTTTAGATACAGTCTTAAAATATTGGATTTTCCGTTATCTTAATCGTATTTCTCCCTCTTCTGTAGCAACCTATAAAAATATGAATGAGTAGTACACTTTGTTTCATACCTGCCAAATCAACTTATAAGGTTAATAAATTATTTAATTAATGCTTTGATAAGGCTTAAGGAGTTAGTCTAAATAATAGTTATTTAGATTGTTCAAGTAAGATTATCGACTATGACTTCTAACGAATTTTTAACCCTGGTTGTCTTGTTAAGTCCTGGAATGTTACTCTCTATTGCAATTATGCTGACTTTTTCTAAGGGAGGCTAACCAAAATATGAGTATCTCACTTTATGGTTGAGGCAGATAACGAGTAATAACACTGCAAGAAATTTTGCTTCTATTATTGATTAACATAGATAACAAGAAATTGTCTATTCAATTAGTCAATTGAAAAAAATAATAGTTTGGCTGAATTAGTTAGGAAAAATTATAGGAAAAACAAAAATAAGAGAGAAGGATATGCATAGATAAGGAACATCCTTCAGTGCCGTATAAACAAGAAGATTAGTCATCATTGACTTCTGGTAACTCATCTTTACGAGCATAATGGTTCAAAGCCTCAGAACCAGACAAGCTTTCTTCCAAATCCATCCGTTTTTCCATTTGGCAAAGAAAATAACCAGTCATCATTGCTGAAGCCAGAAGATGGGCTAAATTTTCTCGATCGGTAGTTACTTTAATGTTAAAATCCCCTGATGGAAGCATGCCTACCAATCCTTGAACATTTTGGGAAATGATTTCTTTGATTTCTGGACTGGCAGACTGAGCAATCCTAGCTAGAACTTCAGGCTGCTGCTGACGAAGATATTCAATCAAAGTGTTGACTTGTTGGTCTTGATGTTCGGAATTATGAAAATCGAAGTTAAATATCATTACTAATCCAAAATTTGGATATACGTCTCCTCTACTTTGACATAATCTGTGCTAGAACCGCTAGTCAGATAAAAGTCAAAAATCATCTAAGATGTAGTCAGTTGGTCGATTTCAAAGTATTGATGAAATTTATCAGTCACCTCTAACCAATAAGAACGACCATCTGCTTGAGGTCTTTTACGAATAAAGCCTAATTGTACCAGTTCTGCGACCTGTTGGTAAGCAGTACTTCCTCGTAAATCGATTAATTCTGTTTGTAAAATAGGGTTCTTCAGAGCGATCGCCGCTAAAGTTCTTAAAGCTCCTGTACCTATTTCCGCAGGTATTAACTCTTTTAATAAACTCTCGTAAACAGACTTTAATTGTAGGCTGTATCCAGTGAGAGTTTCGACAATTTCTAAAGCACTATCGCGATGAGCATAATCGTTCATTAACTCAATTAGAGCATCTTCTGCCATCTCGCGATCGCAGTCTAGATGGGTGGTTATCTCTTCTAAAGAAAGAGGTTTTCCTTTAATATACAAAATTGCCTCAATCTTGGTTGCTAATTTCACGCTTTCTACCAATTAGGCTAATTATTATTATTATGATTCACTAAAGGACGTACTAGTAAAAATCCACCAGTAAATGCTGTCAAAATAATAGCTATAATAGCGATCGCCAAGACCCAACCATTCATTTCTTGGGGTTTTTTGTGCTGTCGAGAAGTATATTTGGGAGCATATTTTACCGTAACAACTTGTTGATCTTGGGATTCATCCCAAGATTTGGCTTGCCAGATGGGTTTTACTTTGGTTGTTTTCTTTTTATGAGCAAATTGGTGATTCGACTGATTAATAATTTGCTGTGCTTTATGGGCTGAGTGGATTAATTGCTCAATTTCTTGTTGTAGCTGTTGATTATTTGCCTGCACAGATGCTAGTTGAGCTTTAGTGACTTCTAATTCTTCTACTACTTGCCTGTATACAGACATGGGTACAGAAGGATGAGTTTGGCGAGAAAAAGACACTGTCTGGTGGGAACTTAACGGATAGGAGTTAGGTTTCATTTGTACTTCTAGCTATATTTGTTCTCTTAACAAGGGAAAAAAATGTCCTACAGGACCACTGCCAGCACCAATCTCCAAAGAGTATTTGAGTGCTGTAGTTACATAAGTTTTAGCGTCTTGTACCGCTAACCACAAGTCTTTTCCCAAAGCTAGATTAGCAGCGATCGCACTAGAAAGGGTACAACCAGTACCATGGGTATTTTTAGTTTCTACTGTGGTGGTAGTTAAAATTTGAGCAGTTTTGCCATCAAACCAGACATCTATACCTTGATCTTTACCAGGCATGCCACCTCCTTTAACCAAAACAACTGCTACACTGTACTTCTCGTAGATTATGGTAGCAGCTTGTTTCATCTCCTCTACAGTTGAGATTTTAATACCACTCAATATCTCTGCTTCGTAAATATTAGGGGTAGTAATTAGAGCCTGGGGTAAAAGATAGTTTTGCAGACTGGATACAGCGAGATCGTCAATTAATCGCGCTCCTGTACGAGATACCATCACGGGATCGACTACTAACTGCTTAACATTTCTTTGCTTTAACTGTTCTGCTACTGCTTCAATAATTTCTGAGTTGAGGAGCATTCCTGTTTTGACAGCCTTAACAGCTAAATCTGCCATAACCGCCTCTATCTGTCCAACTATCATTGGCATAGTTAGGGGTTCTACTTTGGTTACTCCTAAAGTATTTTGTGCTGTTACACAAGTTAAAACGCTAGCACCATGAACGCAATGGAAAGCAAAAGTTCGCAGATCTGCTTGAACTCCTGCACCCCCACCACTATCAGAGCCGGCGATCGTCAGAGCGGTTGGAAACATTTTAGTTCTTTCTGCCACTAACCTTTAGGAAAACGTCGTCTTTGCAGAAAATCAGGAATATCTAAACGACTGCCAGAACTTGGGGCAGAAGGAGTTTTGCGAGAAATACTCGATAAAGGAAACTCGATCGAGCTAGAAGCTTGTTCTATAGTAGGACTTTGTTCTTGTTTACTATCAAAACCAGTAGCAATTACAGTAATGCGGATCTCCCCTTGCATTGACTCATCTATCACTGCCCCAAAAATAATATTCGCCTCCTCATCTACTACATCATAGATACTTTCCGCAGCAGCGTTAACTTCATGGAGAGTTAGATCGGAACCACCTGTAATATTTATTACTACTCCCTGCGCCCCTTCGATGGAAGCTTCTAGTAGAGGAGAAGAAACTGCAGCCGTGGCTGCTTCCCTAGCACGAGATTTACCCGAACCAATACCAATACCCATTAACGCAGAACCCGCATCGGCCATAACTGCTCTAACGTCGGCAAAGTCTACGTTAATTAAACCAGGAATGATAATAATATCAGAGATGCCTTGTACCCCTTGACGCAAAACATCATCAGCCACCCGAAAAGCTTCTTGGATCGGAGTTTCAGGAGAAATTACTGTTAGCAACTGATTATTGGGGATCACAATTAGAGTATCTACTCTACTTCTGAGCGCATTAATTCCTTCTTCTGATTGACTAGTGCGTCGCCTTCCTTCAAAAGTAAAAGGACGAGTTACTACTCCTACAGTCAGACAGCCCATTTCTTTGGCTACTTCTGCTGCAATGGGGGCTGCTCCTGTTCCTGTTCCTCCACCCATACCAGCAGTAATAAACACTAAATCTGTATTCTCTAAAGCATGGGCAATTTCATCTCTAGATTCTTCGGCTGCTTTTTGCCCAATTGCTGGATTTCCGCCAGCCCCTAATCCCCTAGTAATTTTATGACCAATTTGCAGTTTTTGGGGTGCTGAAGCTTGAGCTAGAGCTTGAGCATCAGTATTGATTGCCCAAAATTCAATACCACCAACACGGGCATCAATCATACGGTTAACGGCATTACAGCCACCACCGCCTACTCCCATAACTTTAATTTTGGCAACATTACTAGGCAAGATTTTGTTTTTACTCGTTTCTTCTCTGGGTATTCCTGCATTATGGTAATTAGCACCTACTGGCATACCTGTTCCATTACCGAGCTGATTACTACTTAACCCTGTAGGAAGGTCAGCGTTATAGCCTATTGAATTTCCTGAGAGATTTTCCAATCTGTTATTCAAAGTCATGGGAGAGTAAGATAACCTTTTGTTTAAATTTTTCTACTATATCAAGTCAATTTTTAGCTCATGACTCGATCATTATGCTTCATCTTATTAGATAACTAGAAAATATTTAAGTTTTTGTAATTATTAATTGAATAAATTAACTAAACCTACTGCTATTAACTCAAATTTAACTTTCCTACATCCATCTATTTAATTTTCAGGGATAATACTTAATTAGAAATACTGTTTTCTTGAGTTTTTTTTTCTATCAGTCGTAGATCTGGATTGCTTAGATCGATATAATCTATTTGACTTTGATTAAGATAAGCAGGTAAATTTTGCAAGCGAGCTAAGGCAGAAAACTTATCTGCTAAACGAAAACTATGCGAACCCAAATATACCATTCCTAATTCTGTTTTCAGCCTTAAATTTTCTGAATCCTGCCAATTTACTTCAAAGATATCAATATTAGAGTACAAATTTATTAGTTTGTATATTTCCCTCCAATAACTAGCATACTTAGGTTGAAAATTAATTACTCTTAAAGCGAGTGAAGAAGAATTATTAGTGCTATTTCGATAGAATTGGCGAGGAATCCAGTTTCCTTGAGCATCTAAAAAACCTACTTTTCCTTGGGAAAAAGCGATCGCGACAGGAACTTTTTCTTGTAAAGAAATTGTTATGAGGGGAGGAAATATTTGTCTCGTAACTCTAGCATCAAGAATTGGTGGGGCAGACTCTAGAGATTGACTCAATTGTTTAGTCGGTATTGACCAAATAAATTGAGGATAAGATAAAGATAATAGTGAGTAGATAGTATCTTTTGTTACTGTATGATTACCTACTATTTTTACTTGCGATTTGTGTTTAATTTGCCAATAGGGTAAACTAGCTAGCCATAATAGAGTGGCAGTCGCACTACTGATGATCAGAGAACGCCAAACAGAACAGTAAAATTGTTGTTGTTTCTGTTTTTTAAGCAGAGAGAGCTTTTGTTGTAAATTAGAAGAGTAGGATAGCGACATTTTTAGGATGAATCGGCATTTTTGAAGCAATTATAAACTCAATATCACTGTCTCAAAAAAATACCTGTGGTAAATTAAAATTTATTATTGATTTAATAGTCTTATACCAGCACCTTAATTTTCGCTTATGGTAATTTCAAAACATGGGATTGTTCTTGGGGCTACTGTGGTAGCACTTTCCACTGTAGCAGTTACCGGGACAGGATTCCACCTTTCCCAAAGTCAAGCTTTTTTCCAAGAGAGTCCCAAAGAATTGGTAGACGAAGTATGGCAGATCATAAATTATCAGTATGTAGATACTAGTTTCAATAATCTAGATTGGCAAAGAGTACGCCAAGAATATTTAGAAAAATCTTACACAGATAAAGATGATGCTTATGAAGCAATCCGTGAAATGTTAGAGAAACTTGAAGATCCTTACACTCGGTTTATGGATCCAGAAGAGTTTAAAGATATGCAGATTGATACCTCTGGAGAATTAACAGGAGTAGGTATTCAAATTGCTAAAGATGAAGAAACAGATCGGTTGATAGTCATCTCTCCCATCGAAGATACCCCTGCTTTTAGTGTGGGAATTTTAGCTAAAGATATTATTACTAAAATTGATGGTGTTGACACCAAGGGTATGGATACCAAAGATGCCGTTAAGTTAATTAGAGGTAAACCTGGTACTAAAGTTATCCTGACTATTGATAGACAAGGAAGAAACAGAGATTACGAAATTGTGAGGGCGCGGATCAAAATCCACCCAGTTAAAGCTAGTATCAAGAATACTTCTATTGGTGATGTAGGCTATATTCGTTTAACTCAGTTTAGCGCGCAAGCTTCTAAAGAAATGCGCGATGCCATTAAAAATTTAGAAGGACAAAATGTAGAAGGCTATGTCTTGGATTTACGTTCTAATCCTGGCGGTCTTCTCTATGCTAGTATCGATATTGCTCGGATGTGGTTGAAAGAGGGAGCAATTGTTTCTACTGTCGATCGCGGTGGGGAAAGAGAGCGCAAGTTTGCCAACAATAATTCCTTAACTGATAAACCGTTAGTTGTCTTAGTAGATGGTGGCTCTGCTAGTGCTAGCGAAATTCTCTCTGGCGCACTCCAAGACAATGATAGAGCAACTCTGGTGGGAACTCAAACTTTTGGTAAAGGTTTAGTGCAGTCTGTACGCTCTTTAGGAGATGGTTCTGGTTTAGCTGTAACTATAGCTAAGGATTTAACTGCTAGTGGTAGAGATATCAATAAAGAGGGAATTCCTCCTGATATCGTAATTGAGTTGAGTGATGAGCAACGTAAGGTATTACAGGGCGATCGAACTTTAATTGGGACTCCAGATGATCCCCAATTTATCAAGGCAGTAGAAATTTTATCAGGAGAAGTGAGAGCTTCTAGAGGCTCATCGGCTCAATTGATGGATAAATAAATAAGGAGTTAGGAGTCAGGAAGAATAAAAATGGCTTATTAAAGCTATTTATATTCTAGTAAATGCCAATAGCGATCGTCTTCAGGGAATTTTGCTACTACGATATTTTGTCCCGGCTCCACATCTACATAACCTTGAAAATAATCACCGTAACCTTCTAATGCAGTCCATTGATTAGTTTTAGTATTGACTAATTGGACATCTCTAGCATAAGGGACTTTTAAACTAAAATAAACAGAACTATAGTCTGGTAAATTGCTTTCTAAGGGTTTAATTAAACTTACTTCATGCTTACTATAGTGACCATAGGTTTTAGGAAATTCAGTTACTGGTTTATCAGCTTGAATTTCATAGGTGATTACCTGTTGATATTTTTGCTCTTCCTTACCTTTTTTAGCATAGATTTTAAGGGTGTAATTTCCTGATGCTGGAGGGGCAACCCTTACTATTAAGTAATTATCTTGTCTCGTTACAAAGGTAGAAGAGGTAGTAACTTTCTTTTGTCCTTGATATAAATCGGCGATAGCAAAAACATTGTTTGGGGCTTGCAATTTAATATTTATTCTTTCTGCTGCTTTGACCTGATTAAAATTATGACTAACTACTTGTAATTGTAAGTCATAGAAACGGGAAGAAATGTTGGGTAAACTGACAAACTTTCCTCTTGAATAAGTTTGTTTTAGAAGCTGCCATCCTCGATCTGTAGGAAAATGAGTATAAATAAATTCTGATGGCTTTGTTGCAAAATAATAAGGTTTATACTTAGGTGTAAACTTCTCATCAATTACTGAGCCAGAACCCCAAGTAGCATCCAGCAAGTACCAATTACCATCAATTTTAACCCCATTCCAAGCATGATTAATATCGTCATCAGTTTCTGTTGTTGTTGCACCCTTAGCATAACCAAAAATTATTACTGTTTCTAAATCCATTGCTGATGCTAAAGCAAAATAAAGATTACTATAGCCAGAACAAATAGTAGTATGATCGCGCAATACTTTTTGAGGACTCACATCAGGATAATTGCTGTTATTTATTGCTTCTAGAAAAGAAGTCACATCATAACTAATATGTTGAGTAATCCAAGCATAAATAATTCTAGCTTTTTCCAACTCATTATGAGCATTTTGGGCGAGTAAATTTGCCAACTCTTCTATCGATTCACCTTGATAGTTTATCTTGGCAGCTAAGCGATCGATTTCAGTAAAATCTTGTTTGGCAATATCTTCAAATGAACCAATTTGAATTGGTTGATATTGACTACTAGAAAAAATTAAAGATTGGGAAGAGAGAGATTGTTCAGTGGGAGAATTATTAATAGTTGTTGAGAAATGACCTAAAGTTAAAAAGGCAGAAAAACCTAAAAGAGAAATGAATAACCAAGGAGAAGACTTAGTTTGTTTGAGCTTTCTCGATCTAAACTTACTTCTTTGCTTACGCCACTCTTTTAATGCTCTTTCTCTAGTCATTCAACAGTACTGTACTTAACTTAATTTAGTACAGGATAAGCTCACTTTGAGTACAGGAGTTCGATCTAGATTACTGAGTACTTGTGAGTTTGATAATTGGTTCTACCGACTATCAAGAACTCAAAGTCTTGCACAGCAAAACTTTTGATGACTAGTTTCTAACAGTGTTACATCTCAGGTTCGGTAGAGCCTCTAATGATAAGATTATTCCTATCCCTATCAATTATCCATTCGTGACAAGTTAAGGTAGTGTGTTTTTTGTCAATCGGTTTTAAGCTCTTAGCTCTCAGCTATTAGCTATTAGCTTTTGAGACGTTTTTAATCAACTTTAACTACCCTTTTGGCGATCGCGATCTGGATTTAACTTAATCCATATCTAGTGTTTTATTCGATTGATAACACTATATGTAGTAATTGACTATTTTGACTTTTGCTTAACTTGTCACCAATGATCAATTATCCGATAATCTATAACTTTGACTCCTTCTAAATTCAGCAGTTGAGTCATTAGATAAAGTTCGGAATTTGATGCCATTTTATTTTTAATTGATTATTATTTATATAGAATAAATAATAATCAACCAGGTTTTTCGGCAAAAGTCAAGTCTAGTATAGCTTTTGTTTTGCGATCGCCTTGTTTGAGTTAAAAAATCTTTATAAGTTTTACACAGTAAGTTCGGTAGACCCAGAAAAATTACAATCAGAATAATAAGATTTTAACTTACATTTGATAATTTCTTCTAGAGAAATTAAAGATTGACCCTGGTTGTCTATAGGACTTATCAGATATTCATAACTTACCTTTGGTGTTTGTAATAAAACTACATCAGTAATTACAGTTTTTCGTTTTTGTTTCTGACCTAATTCATCGGCTTCACCAATAACTACATCTTGATTTTTCCTCCTTATAATAGTTCGATAAGTTCGCGTAAACTTTACGCGAACCGCTGATGAATTTTAATTTTATTTCTCATGACTCATTCTCAATCAGATCTTGAAGATAGAGCCAACCGGATTAGCGAAGCTATCGCCTCTATTCAAAAGTCTATTGAACTTCTGGAATCTTCTGGAGCTCTTGCTCCTCCTGGTTGTTCTATTGTCCGTTATCAAGCACGAGGCAACAAAAAGCACTATTGGTATTATAAATTACAAGCGAGTGAGCCGATTTTTCCCACTAAAAGTGGAAACATGACTCGATATAAGCATTTGGGGGCATCGGGAACTGAAGCTCATATTGAGGCTTTGATGCAAATTAATCGCCGTAATCAACTTGACGCTAATTCGAGAACCCTGGACTCTCTAATGCACTGCTGGTCTGATTTATACGAAAACTCAAAGTCGGAGAATCAGTCGTAGTGGTTAGCCGTTAGCGTAAGCTTTCCGCGAACCTAAATGCCGACCTCTCATCAAC
>JBFRWE010000353.1:0-6834 GCA_051439345.1 Xenococcaceae cyanobacterium | reverse complement strand
ATTGTATAAATTAAAGGTGGATATTCATTAGGAATTTTAACCAGGAGTCCAAAAACCCATTAAAAGTTAGTGAATTACAGAATTTTATCTAAAATTTAAGAATTTCAATTATATTCTTTTTGCTTTTACCTTTTTCTATACTTAACTAAAGGGCATCTTCCTAAATAAGAGAACCACTATACGATCTAATCTAACAATTGTATTTGTTGATTAATTTTTGCTTGAATTTCTTGCAAAATAGATATTTTAGTTAGAGGATTAGAGTTAATCCGACGGCAGTTGTGAATTTGCTCTAATTTTTGTTTCAGTTGCCTTGCTATTTCTATAGCTTGGTCTCCTAATTCTTCCATTTGCCTTTTTTGATATAAGGTTAAAACTTTACCTCGTATTACCTGTAAAGTCGCTTCTTCCCCATATTTGCCAGGACTAATACGCCAAAGTAATAATAATCTTTCTTGTTTATAAGAACGTTCTATTTCGCCTTTATAAACTTGTTTAACAGGAATATTTGGTAAATTGACTAGGCGTTTTAGTTCTTCTAAAACTCCTTGAAAATTTTTAGCAGCTACAGGATCTACAGATAATTTTAAATTACCATTTTGAATCCAACCAATACGACCACTATTAGGCAACCTTTCCAACTGAATTCTTCCATTACCAGTCACTAAAACCCTCGCTAGCAACTCTTGCCATAGTATTTGTGGTGGCAGAGAAGAGAGGAATTTAGGAGGCGCAGACATATATTTGGGTTGCAACTCCAAACCTAAAGGAGTCTGAGCCGATTTTTGTTCGTGGCAATTTATTTTTGATTGGGGTTTAAATCTAGACTGAGGGTTAGATTTCTCAGCAACTCTATCCTCTTCTTCTAAGATTTCTTCCGAATTATCGAGAATTAGAGTTGGTCTTTCTTGCAGCATGGATGCTGAATTAGGCGTAGCCGACTTATTAGAATCAGAACGACGAGAGTAAGCAGAAATAATCAATTGATGAGTTTTAGGGTCTATCGGCTTAGTAGATAGGGAATCAACTCGATCGGCACAACAAGAAAGTACATGGTTTAGTGCTGCCTTATTATTAGGATTTACTATACCTAAAATTAAGTGTTTGTCTACCAGATTAAGGGGAATAAGCTGATAGGAGATACAATCCTTGACGGGCAAAATACTATCTATTAGATCGAATATTTGTTGAGGATTAGCTCTAGACCAATTGATATTGTTGTTATTAGAGTTTTCTGATATTAAAGATTTAATTTGAGCAGAATATTTAGCTTGGGACATAGTTGACCCTGTGTAACATTATATATCCTTGATTATATGTAAGGAGTTTTACTTAGGCAATACGCAGATTATCTTAATCTTAGTCAAGTAGTTCTGCTAATTGATGCTGTAACCAAAGATTTTTATATAATCCAGGGATATTTAATAGTTCTTGATGATTACCACTTTGGACTATTTTACCTTTGTCAATAACCACAATACGATCGGCTGTCGAAGCAGCTGATAATTGATGAGAAATAAATATTACAGTTTTTTTCTCTCTTTCATCAGAAAGATTACTGAGAATTTGGGTTGCAGTTTGATTATCTACACTAGAGAGAGCATCATCTAAAATGAGTACAGGAGCATCAATTAATAAAGCCCTTGCTAAAGAAGTACGCTGACGTTGACCTCCAGACAAAGTAATTCCTCTTTCGCCGATTACAGTTTCGTATTTTTGAGGGAAAGTGAGTATTTCTGGTTGAATTTGTGCTTGCTTAGCTGCATACTCGATCTCTGGGGTTTCGCTCAAAGGCTCACCATAACGAATGTTATTTTTGATAGTGGTACTAAACAGAAAACTATCTTGGGGTACATAAGCGATCGCTCTACGTAAATCTTGGAGAAGAATTTTGGTAACATCGTAGCCATCCAAAAAAAGTTCTCCTGCTTGAACATTGAGCAAACGAGGAATAAGATTAGCTAAAGTAGTTTTACCTGCACCAATAGGACCAACGATAGCAATAGTTTCTCCTGGATAAATAGTCAAGTTAATATTTTCTAGAGCAGGAGTGTTGCTACCTGGATAAGTATAAGTAAGATTACTAAAAGTGATTTTTCCTTGAACTTTTTCTAGGGGTAAAGAAGTAGCTTCAACGGAATTACTTATTTGAGGTTGAGCATACAGAATTGCTTCTATGCGATCAATACTTACTTCTCCCCGTTGGTAGGTAGTAATGGTAAATCCGAGTAAGGCGGTGGGAAATACTAATCTTTCCACAAACAAAATCAGAGCAACAAAATCTCCTACCGTAATTTCTCCTTGAGCGATCGCTCCTGTCCCCAGCCAAAGTATTAGTAGTAAACTTAGATAAGAAATTCCTTCTACTAAGGGAAACAATAAATTTCTGGTTCTTGCCAAAGATAAATTAGCAGCTAATAACTGTTGATTTTTCTGGCGAAAAGCATTTCTTTCCTGGATTTCTTGAGCATATATTTTAATTAGGGCAATGCCACTCATGTCTTCTTGGATCAGTTCACTCAGAGCAGAAAGTTTTTCTTGTACCTCTAGTTGAAAATCTCGCAATTTACCGCTAAATAATTGCACCGTAATAATCATCACAGGATAAATGGCAATGGCAATTAAAGTTAAGCGCACGTTAATGGCTAGCATGGCTGGAAAAGTCAACCCATAGGCAAAGACTATATTTACCAAACTCAGCAGGGCAAAACCCAGTAAACGACGAATATTATCCACATCACTAGTGGAACGATTCATCAAATCACCAGAGGTATTAGTGGCAAAATAACCAGGTTCAAGGGACAGTAAATGACGGAAAATCTTTTGTTTTAAATCAAACTCTACTTGTCTGCCTATCCCAAAAATAAGGACACGAGAAAGCATCCTCATTCCCCACATCCCTGAAGCAAGAACTAGCAATAATAGAGCATAACTAGATAAGTCTCTAAAACTAAATCCAGTTTTTAGTTCATCAATGATGTCTTTAATCAGCAGAGGAATATATACACCAACAGCATTGACAACCAATAAAGCGACAATACCAAAAACAACCATTCGCCAGTGGGGACGAAGATAAGTAGCCAGTTTTTTCAGTCTTGGATTTACCATTCTACAAATTTAATCCCTAATCCTCACAAGTAGAGGTTTTTAATTTAACCTAATTATTTTAGGTAAATATTGATGAATAAAAAATTTGCGTTGTCTTCGAGAAGTAGTTAGGATGCTTAGGAATGAGAATTTAATAAAATCCAAAATTTAAATATCGGTGCTTTAAGCTAATGCTAACAACACCTTTCATAATCTATCAGTTATTTACTTCTCATTCCTTAGTACTTCTGATTCAATTTTTAGCGATCGAGCTAGCGATAACTTGGCAAGCAAAAAGTTATGAATATTCTCATGCTTTCTTCTACCTTTCCCTATCCACCTACTAGGGGCAGGAAGCAGTTAAGGACATTTCATTTACTAAATTATTTGAGTAATTCTCACCACGTTACTTTTTTAACTCAGCGTGATGAGCAGATTAGTGATGAAGATGTAGAAAATCTAGAAAAGCATGTAGCAGAATTAGTTATTTTTCCTGTGGAAGAAGTTTCAGAATCAGAAGGAATTATCGAAAAAGCTAAACGTTTAGGTACATTTATCCAACAAGGTACACCCCCTGAAATATTAAAATCCTATTCTTCTGCGATCTCTACTTGGGTTAAAGAAGTGGTTCAGCAGGGAAGCTTTGATGTTATTACTTGTGAAGATAGTATTAATGAAATTTATATTGATTCTAAGTGGCGTGAACAATTAGGAACTGTACTTAATGTTCATAGTTCTGAGTACGGAAGATATAAGCAACAGTTAGAAACAGGAGATTCAGAAAACGAGTTAAAGGATCAAATTAACTTAGGCGTCTTGCGCCGTTATGAACAAATTTATTTGAGCAAATTCTCAGAGATAGTTACTGTTAATCAAAAAGATAAACGTTTACTCAAAGAATTAGAACCAGAAAGTCATATTACAGTTATTCCCAATGGAGTAGACTTAGCTAAATTTCCTCGTCGTGTCACTAATCAGGGTGGACAGCGCATGGTGTTTGTGGGCAACATGGATCGACCAGCAAATATTAATGCAGCCCATTTTTTGGCTTTAGAAATATTTCCTGCTGTTCGTCAACGCTATCCAGAAGCTACCCTAGAGTTAGTTGGTGCTAAACCTGTTGTAGAAATACAAGAATTAGATGCTATACCTGGTATTAAAGTAACAGGAGAAGTTGCCTCTGTGGTCGAATATTTACATTGGGCAACAGTATGTGTTTTGCCTATGCGTCAAGGTTTTGGCTTAAAAAATAGAACCTTAGAAGCTATGGCAATGGGTGTGCCTGTAGTAGGCAGCGATCGTGCTTTGTCTGGGTTGGAAGTCGATGGTGCGAGTGTTCCCTTGCGGGCAATGCGTGCCAATACCTTAGAAGAATATGTCTATGCTATTGGTCGTTTGTTTGCTACACCAAAATTAAGAGAAAAACTTTCGGACAATGGGCGATCTCTAGTAGAGACAGAATACACTTGGGAAAAGGTAGGTCAAAGATACGAACAAGTATTACTCAATGCCTTGAAATCATTGAACAGTAATTAATACATTTAGATTAGTTTCTATGTCTGAATTACAAATAGCTGCCATTATTTGTACCCATAACCGTGATTCTTATTTGGGTGCAGCTATCGATAGCTTATTAAAACAAGATGGGGATAATTATGAAGTATTGGTAATTGATAATGCTTCGAGCGATCGCACTAAGGAAGTTGTTGAGTCTCGTCTGGGCGATCCTCGTCTGCGATATTACTATGAACCAGTTTTAGGGCTATCGGTTGCTCGTAATCGCGGTGCTAAAGAAACTACAGCACCAATTTTAGCTTATCTGGATGACGATGCAGAAGCTTCTCCTCAATGGCTTAGGGTTATTACTGAAGCTTATCAAGAAAATGAAAAATTGGCGATCGCAGGGGGCAGAGTAACTTTAATTTGGCCTCCAGGAATTACTCCCCCTAAATGGATTTCTCCAGGTATGGCAGGAGGTTTGGGGGCATACGATTTGGGAGAGGAAGTTGTTCATATTACTAATCCTAATTTAACTCCTAGAGGTTTGAATTATTCTCTGAGAAGAACTTTTTTGGAAGAGATTGGCGGTTTTGACCCCAATTTGGGCAGAGTAGGTAAAAATTTGCTCTCTAATGAAGAGTTGTATATGACAGAGTTGGCACTAAAAAAAGGATGGCAAGTTGCTTATTTACCTGATGCCCTGGTAGCCCATAATGTTGCTCCCGAAAGAACTAAACCAGGCTGGTTTCTTAGTCGTAGTTGGTGGCAAGGAGTTAGTGAATGCTATCGGGAAGAGGTGTCAGGAAGAACGGGTTTGGCTCAATTTAATCGGGGTGGAGAGAGGTTAATACGGGGAATGTATAAGGCAGTGAAATATTATGGCGATCCTGCTTTACGTTTTGATAATTTGACTTATGCTTACGGACAAATAGGTTATCTTGGGGCAGTATGTCAAAATCTGTTGGGTCTTTCTAGTTGGTCGAAGAAATAGGGAATAGGTAATAGGTAGAGAGATTACCCTAAAAACTAACAACTAATAACTAATAGCTAATAACTAATAACTATTTATGAAAAAAGCACTAATTTGTGGTATCTCTGGTCAAGATGGTTCTTATTTGGCAAAGTTGCTGTTAGAGAAGGGTTATTTTGTCTGTGGAACATCGCGAGATGCTCAAGTATCTTCTTTTCGTAACCTCTTGCGTTTGGGTATTAGGGAAAAAGTTAAGTATGAGTCTCTTGTCCCTACTGATTTTCGTAGTGTTTTACAAGTAATTAGTAAGGTTGAGCCTGATGAAATTTATAATTTAGCTGGACAAACTTCTGTAGGTCTTTCTTTTGAACAACCAGTAGAAACTCTAGAAAGTATTGCTACGGGTACACTTAATTTTTTAGAAGCGATTCGTTTTATTGACGCACCAATTAAATTTTATAATGCTGGTTCGAGTGAATGTTTTGGGGATATTGGCGATCGCCCTGCGGATGAAAATACGCCTTTTCGCCCTAGAAGTCCTTATGCTGTGGCTAAAGCTACTGCTTTTTGGCAAGTAGCTAACTATCGAGAAGCCTATAATCTTTTTGCTTGTTCGGGTATTTTATTTAATCACGAATCTCCTTTAAGACCAACTAGATTTGTCACCCAAAAAATCGTCGCTGCTGCGGTAGCGATCGCTAAAGGAAGTCAAGAAAAACTGCGTTTGGGTAATATTGCAGTGAAACGGGATTGGGGTTGGGCCCCAGAATATGTAGAGGCTATGTATTTAATGTTGCAACAGGACCAACCTGATGACTACGTGATTGCCACAGGAAAAAGTTATTCTTTACAAGAGTTTGCGATCGAAGCTTTCCATTGTCTTGGTTTAAATTGGCAAGATTATGTTGTCACCGATAATAGTCTATTGCGTCCTACAGATTTAGCGGTAAGTAAAGGCGATCCTAATAAAGCTAAAGAGAAATTAGGTTGGCAAGCTCAATACAAAATGCCCGATGTTGTTAGGATGATGGTAGAAGCTTTTTAACTTAGAAAATAAGAGTTTGAGGTTTTTTTCTCGCTCGAAAAAACTTTCTATCTATTTTATTTTGGAGAGAACAAGGGTGATAGCCGATCTTAACAAGATCGAGATTTATGATTTTTGAGATTGTTCTGGGTTTAATGCCTGTTTCTCAACTAGAGTGGCGGTTTGAGATATTATTTCTTGATTGGCTGGAGATTGTTGTCGGAAAAGAGCCATAATTCCTTTATCGTAATTG
>JBFRWE010000352.1:0-12738 GCA_051439345.1 Xenococcaceae cyanobacterium | reverse complement strand
GAAATTCAGCCCGCTATAACTCTAAATGATGGACTAGATCTGATTGCCGCTCCAGCAGTACCCAAAGATGAAACGGCTCAGTTTTTTGCCAGAGGGCATTTTGAACAATACCTCGATCGAGTACAGTTAGAAAATAATTATGATTATGTACTGGTAGATACATCTCCCGTTCATTTGACAAGTGAATCTATGCTGATTGCTCCGAGTATTGAAAACGTACTGTTTGTCGTCAGACCAGGATTAAGCGATCGTCACTCAGTAATGAATAGCTTAGAACAGCTTAAATTACATAAAGCGAAAATTAAGGGCATGATCTTAAATGGAGTTAATTCTCCTAGTAGCAGTTATCGCTATAGTTACAAGCCACAATTATCACAAGCTGTTGTTGGCGAGAAAGCAGTAGAAAGCTATGACTCAAATTATAACTAGACAAAATTATCCCCAGCCACAACAACAATCCCCAGAAAAGTTATTTACAGGAATTTTTCTGCGTTGGAAGGCCTTGACGGTAACAGAAAAAGTGGTCTGTGGGAATATCGTCTTGGTGCCAGTCTGGTGGTTCGTGGGCATCACCCAGTATATGCTACTATTCTTGTCTTTGGGGATTGTGTTCTATGAATGGCGGCGTTACGGAAGGCTGCGCTTAAAACGTCCGAGCTTAGTGGTAATTGCTTTATTCGCTTTTTATGCTTACGGGTACCTAGATAATTTTCTCATCTCTTTTGATGCCTACCCGTCTATAAATATACCTCCAGATTTGGAGCTAAATCATAACAGCCTAATTAAGGGGCTGTTCTCTTTTGCAATTCCTTTTCTGCTTTGGTATGTCCAGAGTAACAAGGTGAGAGTTCGTTTAGAGGTAGTTGTCTGGGCTTGTTCAGTCACCATTATTCAGATGCTATTGGGCTATCTGATATTTCAATTTGCCTTTCCAGGAATTATGGAAAATCCACCTCGTACTCTTTATGCCGTGCTGACAGGGAAGGGAAGATTTAACCCAGAAGAGGTTAAGGGTTGGGGTAACTACTTAGTATTCTTTGAGTCCCTTCATAATGAGACTCGTTTCAGATTTTTCTTCGATCATTACCAAACTGCTGCTACTTTTATAGCTTTTACAGCTTTACTGGCTTTCGATCTCAAAAATCGTCTTTGGTCTCTGTTGCTAATTGTAGCTTGCTGTTTCCTGCTAAATTTGGCTGCTGCTAGAGCTATTTGGGTAGCCTTTTTGCCAACAGTATTCGTCCATTACTGTTGTATATGGGTTAAAGCCAGGAGTGGTTGGCTCTTTTTGGCCTTCTTTGCCATAGTTAGTTTTATTACCTTATCCATTTCCCCAGTCACTAATGAAGTCTTGAATATTTACACAAATACACAACAATTAGTAGGGAATGCTCGTGCGGGTTCGACTGAAGCTCGTGCCAAAGTCTACAACGAGACTTTAGAGAGGATTCCCGATAAGATTATTTTTGGTCATAAAGTTCCAGGACCAAAAGCGAGAAAAGGACCAAGCGTTCTTATAACAGAAGCCCCTCGGATTGGTACCCATAGCTTCATTCTAGGGTCCCTACTCTATCAAAAGGGCTTGGTCGGTACAGGAATATTTGCCACTTTTTGGGCATCGCTGATTATCTGGTTATATAACACTCGGGTTGGCAGACCCTTGGGTTGTTTTCTGGTACTGCTGATGTTAACTCTTACTTCCGTAGTGTCAATAATTCACTTTACTATGACGACTTCTACTTTACTGTGTATGCTAATTCGTCAACCGACTGAAACCAAACTAAATACTTATCGAAGATAAATCTATGCAATATAGAAAATTTGGTAGTACTGATTTACAACCATCAGCGATCGGTTTAGGGGCTGCTCCCTTAGGTTCTCGCACCGACCCCAAGGAATCTATCGAAGTACTCAATGAAGCTTTTGATTTAGGAATAACTTTCTATGACACTGCTCCTAGTTATGGACAGGGTGAGAGTGAAAAGATTATTGGTAAGGTTTTTGAAAAAAAGCGGGACAAGGTTATTATCACGACTAAAATAGGTCGTTATCCAACATCTGCGCTTCAATTAGCTGCCAAATTTAAGCCCTTTGCCCGTAAGGTTCTGCAACAACTTTCTGGCCATGGAATAAGACAGCCTGTTCAAAGTTCAGTTCAAACTTTTATTAGATCTCAAACTAAGAGCAATTTCCAGCCAAGCACTCTAAGCCAATCAGTTGAAGAAAGCCTCAGGCGTTTGCGCTGTGATTACATCGATCTCCTATTGTTACATGACATACCCCAGTCAACTCAGATAGATAAGGTATTTGAGTTACTCAAATCTCTTAAGCAGCAGGGAAAAGTGAGATATTATGGCGTTTCAGCTAGCAGTTTGGAAGAGACTTTGATTTGGCTAGAACATCCTGAATGGGAAGTCTCTGCCCTACAATTACCAGTTAACTTATTGAGACTCGATCTAATCGATCAATGCCTACCTATAGCTCAACAGAGAGGCATTGCTGTTATAGGGCGAGAGCCACTTGCTCGTGGCAAGCTAATACCATCTACTGTTAATGATACCAATCGATTAACCTATCTTGGCTCTCATCAATCCGATGATCGATTTGCTTTCCTGACGGGTAATAATATTCGTACTATGGCCCAAGCAGGTCTACAGTTCGTCTATCAGACTGAAGGAGTTTCAGTTGTGTTAACTGGAATGTCAAAAGTCGATCATGTACGTGAAAATGTCGCAACCTTAAAACTGCCAGAATTAATACCGCAGGAAATAGAGATGATTCGCTCGATGTGCAACATTTAACCTAATCAAAGCTCATTAGAACTTATCAAATGTATAGCATCACTAGAAAAAGTGATGGCAGTTGCCTGCAAAGCACGAATCATAATGTTTCGTGCGCCATTGGCATCTCTTGGAGCTTTATACCCACAATGAGGGCATTTGAAAACTTTAGAGCTACCAAGTTTTTCGTGAATAGTTCCACATTCGGGACAAGTTTTGGAAGTATAAGACTCATTACACCTAATGACAATACAGTTGTTTCTGGCTGCCATCTGGGTTAGGTGTTGTGCGAATCTAAAATGACTCCAGGTAAGCATATTTCTAGCAGTTTTGGAGTTAATTTTTCTCTGCTGTTTGAGAATCATTTGACTAGATTCAAAAGTGGGCAGAAAAATAACTTTGTAATTATTAACCAGGAAAGAAGAGACTTTATTATGCAAATCTTTGACTAGATTTTTAATCTTTTCTCTAATTCGGTTACCTGCCTGACGTTGCTTGTATCTTTGCCTCTTAGATTTTGACTGAGAAATTTTACTCATCAGTTGGTCAAGATGGGTACATAATCTATTGATTCGTCCGATGTCTTTCTTGCCAACCTCTAAAACGGTTTCGCCATCATAGCCCGTGATAAATGCGCGAGAACCAGGGTCTAAAGCAATGACTTTACTCTCTTTTGTTGGTTCTGTTGGAATGTGTTCGGGAAAGCAACCATACCATTTACCTTTTTGATACACTAACTGAGTTCCATAAATACACTCGGTTGGAATTGATTGCTTAGGAATAAAAGGTAACTTTTTGGTAATTTTAGCATACCAAGTGCCTTTTTTGTAGTTCCCTGCTTTGAACTTAATTACCTGGGAATAAGCCCGACAAGATTTGAAGTTGCCATCACCACCATTTTTTCTAGCTTGCCAGTAAGCATCTCTTGCATCTGCTACTGCTTCTTGTAGTTGATGTCCTGGTAATTGCTTAACCCATTCTGGACGCTCGCTGTTTCTAGCTTGACTTTGTAGGCTATAAGCACTGTCAGTACATCCACTTTTTAGCCTAGCCATTGTCCAGTTATATATCCAGCGATAAGCAGCTAACCATTGCTTCCAGATGCAATGTAGCTCTTTACAAGGATATACCCTGATCTTCCTGACACTGTTTGGTGTTAACTTTTTCGTTTGGTTTCGACTCATGCGCTTGTAGGCTTTTCTGGACTTGGGTTTTATATTTTCTAAGCCCGTAAAGCCTAGAAGAGAAACAGTGGAGGATGGACAGGATATCTTCAACGAGTTCTTGCTCTGGAGACAACTTACGTTCATTGAGAACCACGAGTTCGCATTCACCTTGTTTACAGAGCCAATCAATAAGTGGAAATCCAAATCTAACGAGTCGGTCTGAGTAAGCGACGACAAGCTTGCAGATATCTCCCTGGTATATTCGTTCCAATATAGAGAGCAGTTTTCGCCGTTTAAAATTGAGTCCCGATCCAACTTCTTGAACCAGTTCTCCTTCTGGGTACTTTGAGCATAAAAATTTAATTTGTCGCTCAAGGTCATCTTTTTGGGAACTCCTGCTGACTCTTGCATACAGGATAATGGGCTTTTGATTCGCTGCTTCGTATTCTTCGATGCAGAATCTTCTTTGCCCTCCTGGTGTTCTAATTGATTTGATTTTGCCTTCTTCGTCCCATCTTCTAAGAGTACTAATTGAGACTCCAAGGTATTCGGAGGCTTTTTTTGGGGTAACATATTTCATGATTAACCTACTTATATCCTGTCATTGTAGAAGATATAAGTAGGTTTAGTAAGATTTAAGTAGATAATTCGCTATTTATTTTACCTCGACTTGCGTTGCTTAATTTATCAAGGGATTCATCCATGTTAGAGACAAAGGCAGAAAATAATTTTTTATTCAGGTTATATTTTAAAACCTCTAGATACTATAAATTCGCCACTCACAGCCCTTATTGGGCTTTAGTATTATTATTAGGTCGATTTAAAACCATACGGAATCTGATGGGAGTTTTTTTTGCATCTCCCTCTCTAGAAAAATATAAAGAAGAACACTCTCTTTTTGAAAAAATTAATGTCCATGAGGCTGTTGAATCTCTAAAACAAGATGGCTATTATTTAGGACTTCATCTACCGCCGAAAATTCTTCAAGAGATAATTAATTATGTTGACTCAGCACCTATTCAGGCTCGTACCTATTTAAATCAGACTCGTACCGATTTAAATCTTAGATTTCTTTATTCTGAAAAGGAAAAAATTCGAGACGAGTACGAAGATACTTTCGTACATGGTTTTTACCCTAAAGCTGATTTTCGCCGTCTTTCAGCTATTAAACAGCTTGAAAATGATCCAAAACTGTTAAAGCTTGCTGCCTTGTATTTAGGAGTTAACCCCGTACACGTCCGAACCGAACTGACATGGTGTTTTGTAGCTAAGCAAAAACTCTATGAGCAAATGGGTGACGCTCAAGTATTATTTCATTACGACATAGATGATTTTCGAGCTATTAAATTTTTCTTCTATTTAACTGATGTAGATCGGTTCAGTGGACCTCATGTTTGTGTTCGTGGAAGTCATAAAAAGAAAATGTTCGGTCATCAATTTTCCTTGTTTATCGGACGTTCTGACAAGGAGATTGTTAATTACTATGGTGCTGAGAATTTAGTGACCATATATGGAAAGGCGGGTTTTGGGTTTGTTGAAGATACCTTTTGTTTTCACCGAGGAACTCCTCCAGCTAGTCGAGATCGTTTAATGTTACAAATAGAATTTGCTTTAAAAAACACTGGTACCACAGGGATAAGAGAGGAACAGAAGGAGTCTACTTCGACTCACTAACCAATCTATTTACATATGTAAGTAAATATTATGCGTAAGTTGATAATTTTGCCATCGTTTTGTTCTTCTTTGAGCGGCATGACAGTTTCTTTATCTATAATGGTCAAGGGATTTGAGCATTGCGGCTTCTCTGACCAGTTGTGCATCCTCGTTAGGTCTGGTTCACTCATGGAGGATTATTTACAGCACTTGGGTTATGATTATTGCTTACAGCCACTCGAAGCATCAACCCACCTTCAGTTTTTTAGTCTTGCCTTGAGATGGGTGAATCAACAACCCAAAGATTGGCCTTTATTATTAGAAAATTGTTTTGCCTCTCGCCACCTCCTATCTCCTATTGCGCTAGCCACACCTTCACTGTCCTGGAGTTCGCGCCCCGTTTTTCATTTTTTCCACGATCTTTCTTCTTCCTACAATCCTCTTGCTAATTTAGCGAGAAAATTTATTTTTGCTTGTCTTTCCCCTACTGCTATCTGTAATTCTTACTTCACGGCCAAACACATTAATAAGAGTTTTTCTACCAAGATTGAAGGGGTTCTCTATCAACCAGTAGATCGGGAGCAGTTTAACCCTCGCCCCACCACTAATTCGCCTCCGCCAGGGTTACAGCCGATTCTGGATTCTGGAGCTAAAATTATGCTGACTCCTTCGCGAATTAGTAAACCAGGACATATTAATGATAAGAATCTGCGGGGGTTAATTTTAGTATTGGCCAAGCTGAAGGAATTGGGATATCACTACCACGGAGTGATTATCGGACAAGATTCTTCTCCTGGTAAGTTGCAGACCCTTGCTTTACTGGGGTTAGCAGAACAGTTGAGTGTTTCAGAGCGATTGACGATTTTGCCACCTACCTTTGCGATCGAAAACTACTATCGATACGCGGATGTGGTAGTTACTCTTGCTCCCCGAGAACCTTTTGGGCGCACTGTAGTCGAAGCGATCGCCTGTGGCGTACCAGTAGTTGGTAGCAATACTGGAGGCATTGGTGAGATTTTGGGTAATTTTGCTCCCCAGTGGTCTGCTGACCCTTATAAGCCGATGGCTGTAGCTCAAACCATTATTAGCCTTGGGAGGGATGCAAATACCTCCTCTGTTCTGGCTCAAGGTCAAAAATGGATTGAGTCTAATTGTAGTCCTGTAAAGTATGCAAAAAAAATTATCGAGATTGTCAATCTCAATTCTCTTACAACTAACCAAGAGCGACCTACCAGCACATTAGCAGCTAAAAGATGAAACCCATCGGTATTTATCTAAGAACCTTTCCTCGTATTTCTGAAGCTTTTGTCATTGAGCAAGCTCATCATTTAAGGCAATACAAACCGACATTTATTGCTGGCACTCTCTTGCAGGAAACATCTTTGCCCCATTTTGCCCTAAGTCAACATGACTTGTTTAAGCTCAAGCAAATAACTCATATCTTAACTCGCGATCCCAAGTTTTTCGGGAATTATTGGTCTTATTTGAGTAATTTAGCCTTGATTCATGCTCATTTTGGTCCTAATGGGGTTTATGCTATGGCTCTGGCTGACAAGCTCAAAATTCCTTTTTTAGTAACCTTTCATGGCTATGACATTACTCTGACTCGTAAAGCTATTTGGCGTACTGGGAAACTGTTATATTATCAGCTTATCTTTCATGAAGCAGAACTAAAAAGAAAGGCTTCAGCCTTTATTGCTGTTTCTAATTTTATTCGGAACAAACTAATTGAGCAGGGCTATCCCCAGGAAAAAATTATTCAGCACTATATTGGTGTAGATACAGCCAAGTTCTCTCCTTCAAGTCAGCAAGATAACGAACGTTACATTCTTTGCGTAGGTAGACATACAGAGAAAAAAGGAATTGATACCCTGTTGCGTGCTTTTGCCTCCATTGCTGCCAAACATCCCGATGTCTCGCTGCTTCAAGTAGGGCGAGGAGAACTAACTGCCAAGTTACAAACACTGACTAAACAGCTTGGGATTGATAACCGCGTCTGTTTTTTAGGAGGGCAACCTCACAAAACGGTACTGCAACTGATGCAGCAAGCAGAAATCTTTGCCCTCCCCAGTCAGATAGCTAAAAGTGGAGAATGTGAAGGTTTACCCATCGTGATTCTCGAAGCTTCTGCTTGTGGTGTACCAGTGGTTTCTACCTATCATAGTGGCATTCCTGAAGCCGTCATCGATGGCGAGACAGGTTTTTTGGTGTCGGAAAAAGACCATAAGTCTTTGGCAGAAAAAATAGATATTTTGTTGAGCGATCGCGCTTTGGGCAAAAAGATGGG
The DNA here is from genome assembly GCA_051439345.1 of Xenococcaceae cyanobacterium. Classification (GTDB taxonomy): domain Bacteria; phylum Cyanobacteriota; class Cyanobacteriia; order Cyanobacteriales; family Xenococcaceae; genus JASJDJ01. The sequence continues at coordinate 4,852 of JBFRWE010000352.1, read as the reverse complement.
GCAACAAGGAAGGGAGTTAATTAATGAGAGGTTTGATATTCGTAAGCAAACTAGTAAGTTAGAAACTATTTATAACTCACTCACCTAATAAAGTAGTAAAAATGCTCAAAAATCCGTTTAAGATGCTTTCTGATAAAGAGAATATCAAAATATTAGAATCAAGCAGCATATCAACTAAGCAAAAAAAATGCAAAATTTTGCTTTATGGTAACATTCAGGCAGCTCATTATCGCTGCCAAAGTTTAATTAAATTCTTACTATATTCTAGGTATTTTATTGCCTTTGTTACTCCTAATTTTTATTGTAATACGCCAAAAAGTTCTAATTCTTTTGTCAACAAGATATTATCTAGAATTCATTCATTAGAATTGATAGTAAAATCTTTTTTTGCCGACGTAATTTATATTTTGCCCTGCAATAATCACTTAATTGAAAATGCAATTACAGTTGCTAAAATCTTTAAAAAGAAGCTGATTGTAGAAAACCATGTTTCTCTCTACGATAACTTATTAGAAGAGAGGGTAAAATACAATGAGGGACGACAAAAAGCGGCAAAAGAGATGCGTAGAGATAAATTAGCTCTGTGTCAACCAGATTACATTATTAATACCTCTAATCACGAACCTACTTACTGGGAAAAGAAATTAGGAATCAAATTTGACCGAGATAAAGTTTTTATTGCTCCTCTTTTTAGTAGCTCTACACTAGTACATCAGAAAATATTTATGCAGGATGGTATTTTGAAGATCTGCTGGTGGGGCTCATTCCTTCCTCTACACGGACTGGAAAACATTATAGAAGCAATGAAGCTTTTAAAGGAAAGAGAAGTAAAATTTACCTGTAATTTGTTTGGGATAAATAACTCTGAATATAATGTTTATGCCGAAAAAATTCGGATAGCTAACCTTGATTCCTATGTTTTTCTGAGAAAGGATTTAAGTTTTTATGATGATTCTTTGCCAAGATATTTAGTAGAAAATTGCGATCTAGCACTGGGTATTTTTGGCAATACGGATAAAGCACATAATACCTTTCCCACCAAGCTAGTGGAGTCTCTTTCCATGGGAATTCCTACTCTAACGATGAATTCTCCAGCCCTCCAGGAGTTTTTAAACCCAGAAACAGACCTGTGGATTTGCGAACCTTCCCCTGAGTCAATTGCCGAATCAATTCTCATAATTGCTAACGGTGCAGCTTATCCTGTGGAGTGGGAGCAGACTCGGCAAAAAGTCCTGGATACATTTAGCGTAGCTCGGTATCAAGAGGTTGTAGGTCAGGTTTTAGAGAAAGCTTCCCAAGATTTGCGGCTAGAAACAACTTAGTTTTCTTATGAGACTTGTGTCAATAAATATCTAGAATTATTGAAAATTTAAACTTAAGGGAGTTTTTCCCCAGGAGAGCTGTGGACTTGTGAGCCTTCGCCCTCAAGCGATCGCTGAATCAATTCTCACAATTGCTAACGGTGCAGCTTATTCTTATGAGCTCTACGATATTATTCATTGCCGATATTGGGGCAAACGGCGAAGAGGGAGCAATCCTTCTAACCTACGCGATTTTTTTAACTACGCCTTTACAAACACTCTCTAAGATTTACCTGATAAATCAGCCTCTAAGCAATGTTAAACTCTTTTCTCTGTCAGAGCGATGAACAAAATAGATAAACGAATAGAATATGTCAAAAACTCGCATTTGCAACCAACTACGTATTTTACTATATCAGGCGGTAATAGTCAGGGATTTACAGATCAATTACTAATTTTTAGTGGCTTCTATAAACTTGGTCTATCTTTAGGATATAGATACGCTCACACTAAATTTAGAAACAGTCGTAGCTCAAATAAAGTTTATAGTTTTTTAGGATTCAATGAACACTTTGCTTTCCAATTAGATGATTTTCTAGGACTTGAAATTCCCTTTGCTCTCAAAGTCTATATTTTTCTAGGAGGGTATAACTATCGTCTTGATCCCATTGATCGCAAGTACGAATTCTCTTCTCCTACAAGGTTAATCAAGAAGATAATAAGGTTTGGGCTTGAAAAAACTCTGTTTCACAAGTTTAAGCTTGTAAATATCAGACTCAGTGATGAAATACTCAAAAATAATAAAATTAGCGATTTGCATGAATTACAAAATTTTGTAAAAAATCTCGTTTCAAATAACTCTAATTCGACCAACAAGCAAATAATAGTTCAATTTCAGCTAATTAGTGGAGGATATCAGTTTCTTCACTCAATAAATTCCAAAATCCGAAATTTTTCGGATGGACTCGATCTACGCTCAATTTATTTCAAAACTAGAAGAAAGCATCCAAGAAAATCAAGATTTATGGAAGAAAAGCTTAAATTATTAGTTCACATCAGACAAGGTGATACCGCCGTAATAAAAACTCCTTGGCAAACTTTTATTCAAACTTTTATTCCTGAAAAAGGGAAGCGAGATATAGTAACTGAGTTTGAAAACATAAATGATGTAGCAAATAACCTTATTGAGATTAATGATTTTTACAATTTTGTCAAAAATATTATTTCCTATTTTGATGAAAATATCTTTTCAATAGTAGTTTGTTCAGATGGGTATAAGAGAGGCTTTCGAAAAATTTATCATAACGCCGATCAAATTAATCTTACTTCAGATAAAATTCAAGAATTAAGAAAAACTGAAACATTGTACGAGAAAAAATTTGAGATATTCAAGAATATTAAAAATAGCACTTTGCTAGTGGGAGAAAATGATGAAAATCTATATAATTTGATTCATTCAAGTTTGATAGCTGACATTATTGTTTTTGGAGTTCAACCATGTAAGCCGATGCCAATGATTTCTAAATTAATAGCTAATTATTATGATTTAGATAATCCCCCCATTATAATTTTGCTATTCAAAACGGAAGAACCACCTCATCATGAGCAAACTCTATCTTTATTGGATTCTAGAAAAGCCAAAATTATTCCAGTAAGACTAGATAACATCAACTTTGAAGATGTAGTGACTAGAATAAGTCAAGAAATAAAAATAAGTTGTAGTGCAACAATTAAAAAAGGCAAGCTTCCTTCGTAAAGGTACATCTGGCGAGTGGAACAAGGTGCTGAGCGCTGAGAATATCAAGATGATCAATGAGGAGCTAGGAGGTTTTTTGGCGCAACTTGGATATCAATAGCATTCGTCGAACAATATGATAAACCTACTAATCACGGATTTTTACTTTTAACCACGCTAGATAAACCAACAGATTCTGAAGTTCAAAGTAGCATAAAGATTTATGAACAAAAAATTAGTTAATCGGAGTTTAAAATTTGGCAGAATTCTGACAAGTCCAATCAGGATGATGCCAAGTTTTCTTCTTATCGGAGCGCAAAAATGTGGCACAACTTCTCTGTTGAACTACTTGATAGAACACCCATATATTGAAGCACCTACTAAGAAAGAAATAGGTTTTTTTGACCTTAGATTTGGTAAGGGTATTAACTGGTATAAAAGTTTCTTTCCCACCTTATTGCACAGATTAGACAAACAATATTTCATCACTGGAGAGGCCAGTACTGGTTATATTTGCCATCCTCATGTTCCTAAAAGGATTTCAGAAATAATCCCGCAAGTTAAGCTGATAGCCCTATTAAGAAATCCTGTTGATCGGGCTTACTCACATTATCATCACACAAAGAGTATGGGAAAGGAAAATCTATCTTTTGATGAGGCAATAGAGCAAGAAGAGGAGAGGGTAAGTGAGATAAAGGCAAGAATTCTCAAAGATGGTAATTACTACCATAAAGATTACCATCACTATACGTATCTATCTAGAGGAATTTATGTAGAGCAGTTGAAAGTTTGGCTAAGTCTTTTTAGTAAAAAGCAAATCCTAGTACTCAGAAGCGAAGACTTTTTTGCTAACCCGTCAGCAACTGTTAAACAGGTTCTCAATTTTTTGGAGCTGCCGAACCAGCAACTGAAGCATTACAAACAATACAACGCTAATAACTATCAAAAAATGATTGAGCCTACTACTAGAAAAATTTTAGTTGAATATTTTAAACCTCATAATGAGAGATTGTACCAACTCTTAGGGATAAATTTTGATTGGGACAGATAGTAATAGAAGCATTAAATCTTGAGAAATCGATACAACTACCTAGGCACAATTAATTTCCCACTCCCACATTGCCTAATAAGCTAATGTATAGTCTTCACTTCAGTTTGATTTAAAGTAAGCGCTCGCTAAACAATAAGAAAAGGAATTTAAGACAGTGAAAGTTCTTCATTTGTGGCAAGGTGACTCAGGTCAGTGTGGTGGAGGCGGATCGGTTGCAATGTATCGTCTTCACTCCAGTTTGAGGGAAACTGGCATTGATTCAAAAATTTTGTGTCAGCGCAAGACAACTGAGTCTCCTCAGGTTCAAGTATTTCAACGCTCCCTTTCTTCAAAAATACTAGAGAAACTTCTCCAACAGATTACATCAAGACTTGGATTAAACGACATTCATAGGCTTAGTTCCTTTCAACTTAAGCAGCATGAGGCATACTTAGATACTGATATCGTTCACTTTCATGGCTTTCATGGATTCATTAATTATCTTGCACTTCCTGCATTAACTAGAGACAAACCTGCTGTCTTTAGCCTGTGTGACATGTGGGCAATGACTGGACACTGTAGTTATTCCTTCGACTGCGATCGCTGGAAAATTGGTTGTGGTAAGTGTCCTTACCCCGATGTCCATCCTGCTATCAAACGGGATGCCACTCACTTAGAGTGGAAACTCAAAGACTGGGTTTACAGCCACTCAAATCTGATTATTGTTAGCAAAAGCAAGTGGACAACTAAGCTGGCTCAGCAGAGTATGCTTAACCGCTACCCAAT
>JBFRWE010000351.1:0-15246 GCA_051439345.1 Xenococcaceae cyanobacterium | reverse complement strand
TACTAGCTTCAATAAATGTATCTCAAAGATGCATCCGCAGCCCATCAAGCGATCGAAACAGGTTCAATGACTGGCAAAGTTGCTTTGTCGATCGATTAGTAGAGACACAATTGATAACTTCTTGTCTTAGTTATAAGTAGTGTTTTCAGAAGAAATTTGTTAAGCTAAAACACTACATATAGAGCTTAAAGCCAATTTATCTAGCCTAAATTATTTTTAAAGTCTACTATTTTGATGACCTATGAGCGCACTAACTCAAAAAGATATGCTTGCTAACCCGATTTTTAATCCTCATGGTGACGATAAAATAGAAAATCGTTCGATCTGGTTTGGGAATACCACTAACTTGATGCAGCTTAACGATGTGCGTTATTCCTGGGCAATTGGTTTATACCAACAGATGCGGGAAAATTTTTGGATTCCCCAAAAGCTTGACTTAACTCAGGATGTGACCGATTATTGGAATTTAACTAGCGAGGAACGCCGAGCTTATGATGGCATTCTCAGTTATCTAACCTTTTTAGATTCGGTTCAGACTTGTAATATCCCTCATATCAAAAGCTGTGTAACTGCACCAGAAGTAAGTCTTTGTTTGGCAGAGCAAATTTCCCAAGAAGGAATGCACAACCAAAGTTATCAGTATATTATCGAAACAGTTATCCCTAGCGATCGCCGTAGTCGAGTATACGATTTTTGGCGTACTGATAAAGTCTTGGCAGATCGTTGTGAATTTATCGCCAGACTATACCAGAACTATATTGACAATCCCAGTCCAGAAAGTTACTTTGTCTCTCTCTTAGCAGATTATTTATTAGAAGGGATTTATTTCTATAACGGTTTTATTTACTTCTATAATCTAGCTTCGCGAATGTTAATGCCAGGAAGTGCAGATATTTTCAAAATGATTAACCGTGATGAGTTAAGTCATGTCCGACTTTATCAAAAGCTCGTGCCTGAAGCAATGCACTTATTTCCTCATTCCGTAGAACAGATCTATGAAATGTTTGATCTAGCAGTTCAATATGAATGTCAATGGACTAACCATATTGTCGGCGATAATATTTTAGGTATTACCTCCGCTAGTACGGAGCAATATACTAAATACCTAGCTAATATGCGCTTGCGTTCTATTGGTTTAGAACCGTTGTATGCAGAAGATCAATGCAAAAAGAGTCCCTATAAGCATTTAGAGAATTTCTCAGACACGAAAAATGATGGTCATACTAAAGCTAATTTCTTTGAAGCAGGAGTTACTAGTTACGTGATGTCTTCTGGTGTTAGTGGTTGGGAGGAAATATGAGTAGGTGGGTGTAATTAATTATAAAATGAGGGAAGGCAGAGGGGCAGAGGAAGCAGGGGAGACATAAAACGTTATCTATCTTATATTTAATTGCGTTCAGCTACTTAGAAGCTCTATGGCTGTTGAATAAGTTTATTGTTTTTTAAGCGATCGTCTATAAGTATATGTACATAATGTACAAGGCGATCGCTCTTTTAATTGGGGGGAAATTTAAAGAGGAGATAAACAAGAATTTACTTTTATTCAAGATTTAGTAAATAGATAGTATCAATGCGGATTTTTTTTTGTATCTTAGTAGAAACAACCCAGAGCCATAGCTGAGATTACTTACTTTTCCCGAGCGACTTTTATTAACCCAATCTTTTACATCTAAATATCTATAATAATGTTCAAGCTATCTCAAACTGAATTCAATGGTGAATCTGAGCTTAAGGACAAATTAAATTCCGAAGCTAATCCCGATGAATTAGAACAAAAAAAATCTCTAGAATTACAACTAAGTAAAGCAGATAATCTTTGGAAGCAAGGAAAAATAAGTGAAGCGCTCGAGTTGTATTGTCAAACCATCGAGCTACATCCTAATTCAGTCGAATTATATGGACAGCTAAATGCCCTGCTCAAATATCAAGAAGAATTAGCTTTGGCATACAAAAAATTGGCAGTACAACTTAAACAACAAGGAGAAGCAAAAGAGGCTGCTATTTGTTATCGTCAGGCTATTGTTCTCCAGGCAATAAATTATGGTACAGAAGAAAAATATCTCAAGAATCATAAGAGTGAGCTAGTGGCACAGCCTAAACTAGAGACAGCAAATTTAGCAGATTCTGCTTTTTCTTTTTTGCCTTTATCCCCTTCGTCTCATCAACTAGCCAACAGAAAAATTCTCCAGATAAATTTAGACGATATTTATCAAGACAATTGGCACGATCTCCAGGCAAAAATTCAAGCTGGTAGCCACACTTCTAGTACTCTAGCTAGGAAAACAGCTAAAACTTACCTTCAGCAAGCCTTAGAACATTGTGAAAGCCGAGAATGGCCACAAGCGGTAACAGCTTGCCAAGAAGCAATAAAACTTACTCCGAATTTAGCAGAAGCCTATAAAATTTGGGGCAATGCTTTACAGAGAATGGGTAAAACCCAAGAAGCAATGGATTGCTACTCTAAAGCAGTAGAAATTCAGCCAGACTTAGCTAAAGTCTATACTCGTATCGGTAACCTCTATGCCCACAACAAGCAGTGGCAGCAAGCGGTCGAGTATTATCAAAAAGCAATTATTATTAGACCTAATTTTTCTCAAGCGTATCTCAGTTTAGCTAAAGTTTGGTATGTGATTGGAGAGTTAGAAAAAGCTAATTTCTGCCGTCAACAAGCTTTAAAGCTACAAAAGACACGAATCAACTCTACTAATAAAGAAGCAAAATCTTTTGCTGGAGGTCAAATAGCCACAGTTAAACTTGATGTCATTGAAGAATATCAAAAAACAGCCCAAAAATTAGAAAAACAAAATAAATGGCAAGAAGCAGCAGTTTATTATCGTCAAGCATTAGAGTTAATCACTAGGCAGCTAGCTTCTGCTTCAGATAAATCTGAACAGGATTCCCAGCATCATTTCCAGGAACTGGAAAAGCTACAGCAATTATTAGAGAATCACTCCACAGCAGAAAACAATTTAAATAATAGTGCTGATTTCTGCGCACAAGATACATCGCCAATTAAGGATCAGGAAGTATCACCAGGAGATTTCTTATCTACTCCTTCAGTGAATCGAGAACCAAGAAAAGTTAATCCCGAGCCAGTTGAGCTTGCGGTAGAGTCAAAACCAAGCCAACTAAACAGAGCAATCCAACGTTATCTAAAACAATCAGACCTTAAGCCAGATTCAGCTAAAATTCAAATAGATTTAGGTAATTTATACTCTAAAAAGCGACAATGGAAAGCTGCGATCGCAGCATATCACAAAGCAATTGAAATTAACGACTGCTGTGGTCAAGCCTATCTAAACTTGGCTAAAGTTCTGGCTAAAATCGGCAAAAATAGAGAGTCTGTTGGTTACATGTATCGAGCCTTGACTTTAAAACCTGAACTTTTCTCAGCTAAGGACTATTTTTATTTAGGCAAGAGTTTTATTGAACAAGATAAATTGCGTAAAGGTATAGGCTATTGTTCCAAAGCGATTAAAATAGACCCAAACTATCTTGAAGCTTATTATTACTTAAGTACAGTAATGAGCCAGCAAGGAGAAAAACAAAAAGCCCTTAATTGCCTCCGTCAGGCTATCAAACGGGATCCCCATCAACCTCAATCTCACTATCTTTTAGGTGAAGAATTATCAGCCCAAAGCAAATGGGATGAAGCAATTAAAGCCTACGGTCAAGTTTTAGCCATACAACCAGATTTTCCCTACGCTTCTGAAAAACTAAATCATGCTCTAGCCGAAAAACTCAAGCATGATGCAGATAACAAGCAAAATTAACTTCAACTAAATTTATCATGATCCTAACAGATGTAAAAGTTCCCTTTGTCGATTTAAGCTGGCAACATAAACCAATTCAGGGACGGATCGAAGCAGCGATTCAACAGGTAATCAAACGAGGGGATTTCATTCTCGGTAAAGCTCTAGTAGAATTTGAAACGGTCTTTGCCCAGACTTGTGGAGTCAAGTATGCCATTGGAGTAAGTTCGGGAACAGAGGCGATCGCTCTTGGTTTAAAAGCTTGTGGTATTCAAAAAGGAGATGAAGTATTAATTCCTGCTAATACTTTTATTGCTACAGTTATCGGCGCAATTCAAGCAGGGGCAACCCCTATACTAGTTGATTGTCAGCCAGATACGGCTTTAATCGATTTAGAAGCAGCAGCTAAAGCTATCACCCCCAAAACTAAAGCCATTGTACCTGTTCATTTGTACGGGCAAATGGTTTCACCTCAACAACTACTAGATTTTGCTAATGCTTACAATCTGATTATTTTTGAAGATTCTGCTCAAGCTCATTTAGCCCAAAGAGAAGGCTATATTGCTGGTTCTGTAGGGTTAGCAGCAGGTTTTAGCTTTTATCCCAGTAAAAATTTAGGTTGTTTTGGTAGTGGGGGAATAGTGACTACCAATGATGAAAATGTAGCTCAAAAAGTTCGTAGTTTGCGTAACTATGGCGCACCCCGTAAGTATTTTCATACGGATATCGGCACAAATAGTCGTTTAGATACAATTCAGGCAGCTATTCTCCAAGTTAAACTACCTTTTTTAGCTGAGTGGAATCAAGCAAGAAATCAAGCTGCCAAACAGTACGATCAGGCTCTTAAACCGCTACAATCTCAAGGGATTACCTTACTCGAAAATCAATCTAACCTTGGTCATGTATATCATTTGTATGTCATTCGTTTAAGTCAATTTTTAGCTAGTCACAGGGAGACAATTCAACAAAAGCTCAAGGAACAAGGTGTTCAAACGGGCATTCATTACCCCATACCCTGCCATTTACAACCAGCTTATCGTTATTTGGGTTATCAACTAGGAGATTTTCCTAGGGCAGAATTATTATGCGAGCAAGTGTTATCTTTGCCTATGTATCCTGGGTTAGAGCAAAATCAAATAGAATTAGTTAGTGAAAAATTATTGCAAATTATTACAAAATATTAAACGAACCACCATAAATAGCTATTTATGCAAATCGAACACCAAGAAATTAACCAAAGTGAGCGCAAGATTTTTAATTTCATCATCATTGCTCTATTGACTCTTCTCTATGCTCCCATCGTTATTCATTGGTATGATGGCTGGCTAAATAAAAGCATCAGTATTGAACATGAGTATTTTAGTCATGGACTGATTGGCTTTCCTTTTGCTGTTTATATTTGTTGGCTAAAACGGAAAAAATGGCGAAGATTAGTAGAGCAACCTCATCCCCTAGGTATTGTTGGATTGGGATTAGGTTCAGTTTTATATTTAACAGGAGTTCCCGAATTAGTTAATTTGTCTTTTCCCTTAGTTTTAGCTGGGATTTGCCTAGTTTCTAAGGGGATGGCTGGATTTAAACTGCAAGCATTTCCCTTGCTACTTGTATTGCTGGCAACTCCTAATTCCTTGCCTTATCTAATTACTCCTCTTACCTTACCTTTACAAAAATTTATAGCAGGTTCGGCAGGATTTATCTTGCTCCACTTTGGTCTTGATGTTAGTGTTGAGCAAATTTACTTGGCTGTAGAGGGAAGAATTGTCGAAGTTGCTCCTTATTGTGCAGGATTAAAAATGCTATTTACTAGTTTATACGTAGCATTAATGTTGTTATATTGGACAGATAATTTAAGCGATCGCGCTAAAGCAACTACTCTATTAGTGGGGGCAGTTACAATTAGTGTAACGGCGAATATATTACGTAATACAATCTTGACTTTCTTTCACGGTACAGGCAGAGATGAGCTTTTTGTCTGGTTGCACGATAGTTGGGGTGGAGATCTCTATTCAACTATCATGTTAGGTTCTCTGATTTTATTGCTGAAATTTTTAGACAATTTCGATTTTGCTGCTGAGGAGTAACAAATATTTGCATTTTATGGATCGTCTAAATTTAAACAAAAACTTATCCATATATCTGTCCCAACTCCAAAAGAGATGGTCTATAGCGCGTATTGCTCTTATATTATTGTTATCAATCTTGATAATTGTGGGGGCTGTTCCTGGCTACTTAAAAGGAGGAAACTGGTCTTGGTTAGATATTCCCCCTACAGCTAATATTCAGCAAATTAAGGGCATATTATCTACAGGACTTACTTTGAAAGGTTGGCAAACTATCGACAAGCAACAGTTACGCATTGGCGGTCATAAATGGTTAGGGCAAATAATTAAAAAAGAGGATTCCAAACCAATCCTCCTGCTCCTCAAACCACAGACCTACTATCGCAATAAACCAGAAGTAGAATGGATGGATATTAAGGGACTTGAGCGATGGAAAACTGATTCGTACAGTCAGATAAATTTTACTAGCGATCGAAATCAAGATTCCTTGCCTGCTACTGCTCGGTTTTTCCGTGCCTGGAATAAAAAGCAAACCTTTGCTGTAGTTCAATGGTATTCTTTCCCCCAGGGTGGTCATTATGCCCCAGCTAAATGGTTTTGGCGAGATTTGCTGGCTCAGTTAAGAGGGAAAAGGGTTTCTTGGGTAGCAGTTTGTCTGCGCATTCCCATCGAACCTTTAGGAGAATTTAAAGATGCTCAACCATTGGCTCAATCTTTAGCTAAACAAGTTCAAGCTAGTCTGCAACAGGTTGCCATCGACAATAGCTAATAGCTATAACCGTAATAATATTTTTCGGGCACTAATTTAATCTTTCTTCTGGCTCCTGATTTCTGGTCAAAATTTGCTGTTATTTTGTTCTTGAGCAATTTTAAATCTTGGCTATCTTATGTTTAAAGTTATTAGACTAAAATTTCTAACCATTAACATAATTAATTCACAGCGATCGCTTAGCTGGCTTCCTCTAGCAATATGGTTATGGACGATCAATGTCTGTTTTTTGAGTGATGTTAGCTGGTCTCAGGAATCTATCTCTTTGCCGAAAAAAGAATCTTTAACGCCCTCTCAACCAAGAACAAGAGAATTATCACCATCAACTTTTACGCCTCAAGCTCCACCTCCTCCTAATTACTCACCGCCTAAGTTAGAAAAGAATAATGCTCAACAGTTTAATACTTATCGTTTGGATGTAGGTGATGGTGTAAGTATTAATGTACCCTTATTTCCTGAGTTTAATACAGTAGCCATTATTAATCCAGAAGGGCAAATTATTATGCCTATTTTGGGCAGAATATCTTTATCAGGACTTAGTTTGGCTGAAGTAGAACAAAAGATTATTTATGAACTAAGTAGTCGTTATCTGCAAGTAGAACCAGAGGTTTTTGTCGTCCTAACGGCTCCTCGTCCAGCCCAGGTTAGTATTTTAGGAGAAATAGTTCGTCCTGGTTTTTATTCTTTTGTATCTGGTTCTCCTTTAAATGTGGCACTCTCAGCAGCAGGAGGAAGTACAGGAGACGCAGATTTGCGCTCTGTGATCGTTCGTCGTTCTCTAGTAGATGGAACTGTAATCGAGCGAGCAGTTGATTTATACACACCATTAATTAATAGCCAAGCTCTTCCCGATGTAAGGCTTCAAGGAGGGGATACGATTATTGTTAAGAAGTTAGAAGTAGGTTCAGACCGAGATTATGACCGCTCTATAGTTGCTCAAACTACTTTACCCCAACAAACAATTACTGTTCGGTTAGTAGCCCCCATTAGGAGTGGTGGTAACGCATTGCGGAATATAACCCTGCCTAATGGTAGTACTTTTCTCGATGTGATTGCTGCTCTCCCTGGAGGAGACGGCATCTTGATTAAAGTTGAGGAAGTAGCACTAATGCGATTCGATCAGGAACAGGGAAAAGTAGTTACTCAAATTCTCAACACTAGAACTGCGCTGAGGGGAGATTTATCTCAAAATATCAATCTTCAAGACGAAGATGTGATCGTTGTCAGCCGTACCTTGATTGGTAAAGTATTTAATGCTTTTACCGTTCTTACTCGACCCATTCGTGATTTTTTAAGTTTCCGCAGTTTCTTCGACTTTTTGTTTGATCGACGATGAGGCATTGGTTCTGACATAGATTATGTCAGACTGCAAAATCAAGTTAATTTTTATTTGAGTTACACTCAAGAGAAATTTTCTGTTAATTACAATTTCTGATAATTGTTTATTGTTTAAGTTAAGATCGTTACTGCCATTTGTGCGTTTGGCTTGATAACCATGACTCCACCGATTGTTAAACGCTTTTTAATCTCTTTTGAACAACACAAATTATTGGGTTTGTTCATTTTTCTACTTAGTTTGGGAGTGTCTGGTATTTTTGCCCTACAGCCTGAACCTCCAACTCCCGCAACTACTTATAAAGCTAGCGGACAACTATCTTATAGTAATCCTCCCCCTTTATTTACAACTACGGGAGAGCAACTACAAGAACAAGGAAGACTGATCAATATCGATATTCTGCTTGGTCCCAATGTCCAGGAAAAGATTAGAAATCAATTAGGACTTAATAGCCAACAAATTAAACGGATAATCGAGAGGAATCTGAATGTCAAAGTTCCTCAACCAGGAGAAACAGCTTTGATTACTCTAGATTACAATAATGCTATAACCCCAGAAGAAGCAGTAAGGACTTTAGGGGTGTTTATGAAAGAAATGGTCGAGCAAAGCCGTTTAATCAACACATCTCAACTTAGAGGCAGAATAGAAGCTTTAGAAAAAAGATTAGGTGAAGTACAAAGAGATCTGGCTGCTGCGGAAGAAACTTTCTATCGGTTTATTAGTAAAGAAGGAACTCCTCTTTTAGCAATTCAGGATGGGAGTCTTTTTGCTGGTATTACGGGTAGTCAGCAACAGCAAAGACAACTAACACTGATTCTCGAAGAAATTAATGGTCAGATTAGCAGTTTAGTAGATCAGCTAGGCTTGAAACCAGAAGAAGCCTATATTTCTGCTGCTCTCAGTGCTGACCCAATTTTGGCCAACTTAAGGACGCAAATGTTACAAAACGAAACAGAAATCAAACTGCGTCAAAAAGAATTGCGTCCAGAACATCCTACTATGGTTGCTCTGCGTAAACAACAGGCAAATAATGAACAATTGTTTGGGGAAAGAGCAGAAGAAGTCATTGGGGGTAGTGGTCAATTAAAACCATTAACAGGTCAACCTACAAGTCAACTCAGGCAAGATAGTAGTCTCGATCCAGCCCGTCAACAACTTGCCAACACTCTTGTAACCCTGCAAACCCAAAGAGAAGGAATCCAAAGACAACTTGAATCAGTTCAAGCAACAGAACAAGAATTGCGAGAGCAATATGAGCAGTTTCCCGATCAACAACTGCAACAAGCTCGTCTAGTTCAAGAGGTAGAAACTAAAAGAGCTTTATATCAGACGATTTTAACTGCTCTAGTAGATGCTCAATCCGCAGAGGCGGAAACTACTGGTAGCTATGCCATTGCTCAAGCCCCTGTAGTCCAAGAAGTTCTACCTACTCGTTTTGCAGTTACTAATCGATTTTTGATTTTGGCTGGTGGTGCGGGGATAGGATTAGTGGCTGCTGCTGGCACAATATTTTTACTAGCTACCTTAGATGATCGCCTGCATACTCCTCAAGAATTACGAGAGATCTTCAGCGATCGAGAAATACCTGTTTTGGGCAAATTACCTTATGTGGTGTGCTTCAATTTTAATGGTCAAGAAACACCTATTTTAGTAGACACTGATTCTAGCTATTTAGCTTACTACGAAAGAGTTCGTAGTAGTATCCGTCGTTTTGCCTCTAAATCTGCTAAGGTAATTTCCATTACTAGTGTTAGTGCAGAAGAAGGGAAAAGTGTTACTGCTTTTAATTTAGCGATCGCTTCTGCTCAGGCAGGTAAGCGTACCCTTTTAATAGAGCTAGATTTACGTTCTCCCTCCAATACAGATACTATGCAAGTAGAGCCAGATCCTGAAGCAAGTGCTGAACCCCTTAATTATTATGCTGAACGCAATGAAGCAATTCGTTTAGTACCAGGGGTTGCTAATTTATACGTAGTTCCTACTCCTGGACCTTTGCGTCAGGTAGTAGCGATCCTTGAATCTGACGAGTTACGTAAATTGATCGAAGATGCTCGTGGTCGCTTCGATCTAATCATTATTGACACTCCTTCTCTTTCCAGATGTAATGATGCGCTACTAATAGAATCTTTGACTGATGGCATGATTTTGGTTACTAGACCAGGAATTACCCGTGGCAGTATGCTCTCAGAGACAGTAGATCAATTTACGGAAACAGACATTTCTCTACTAGGCGCAATAATTAATGATGTAGACCAGGTAATTACCATATCAGACTTAGAGTTTTCTGGGTTATTGGATAAAGAAGCTGAGGTGGAAAATCAAACTTTAGGTTCTCAGTTATAGTAAGCTGGTCAACTTAGATGCTACTGCGGTGTCTGGTGATATCAATCATCCCAATGATTTAGTCATATTAAATCAAACCAGAAAGCAAAGCGAAAGGAACTTGAAACGAAGGTATACTTTTTTTAGGTAAGGAGATAATTTCGCTGCAGACTGGGGAGAAAAAAGATGGAAAGAAGGGAATCCTTGGAATCAAATGGAGTCAGAATTTATGGCACACTGACCCTGCCTAATCATGCCAGCAAATTTTCTCCCGTCCCCGCTTGTCTCTTTATTGGCGGTTCTTTTCCCCAGACCAGAGACGGAAATCTCGATAATTCCCAAAGCGATTGGTTTCCCACTCCTTTACCTCAGCGCAATCTGTTCCGCGATGAAGCCCAAATTTTGTCCCATCTCGGTATCGCTACTTTTCGGTACGACAAGCGAGGCTGTGGTCAAAGTGAAGGGGATTTTAATACTGCTAGTCTGTTTGATTTAGTCAACGATGCTCAAACAGCATGGCAATGGTTGCAAGGTGTGCCAGAAATAGATGCTTCGAGAATAGGCGTTCTCGGTCAAAGTGAGGGTGCGGTGATTGCTTTAATATTAGTGGCCCAAAACACTGATATTTACTTCTACATCTGGCAGGGAGGAATCTATAATAATCTAGAACAAATAATTAAATGTCAAGCCGAAGCGTTTTGGCAATCTGAGCGAGCCCAAATCGACAACTTCAAGCAAAATGTTCCCCTAGTATATTGGATTTACCAACAGATTGACGAAATGATTGCTAGCGCGAAACGAGGCGAAAGTTTCTGCCGACTAGGAGATGAAGATTGGTCAAAAAATTTATACTTACAGGATTTGAAGGAACATTTGGACAATCCGCCCTCTGCATTTGTGAACCAGGTAAAATGTCCAGTGCTAATTTTACATGGGGAGCTGGATCACAATACGCCGTCACAAGAGGCTAAGCTGATGCAACAAGCATTATTGAAGGCAGGGAACAAAAATGTAACTACCCACATTTTTCCTGGACTCGATCATAGTTTCAGAAGACTTGGGCACAGTGACGAAGATTTTGTGACGGCGATGAGCAGACCTCTCGACAAGGTGATGCCAATTGCACTAACCAATTGGCTCAGCTCCCTCCTCAATTTTTGATTAATTATCTTCTGTAGAAGGACTATGGTCAGGTTAACGGGACTTTGACAAAAAACTAGGTTCAAAAAGGGGTGAAGCTTATTTTATTCTACTCTAATTTTCTCACGAAAATAGGCAAGGTTCAAGCCAGACAGACCCAACGAAAAGATATTAATTAGAAGAATCATTTTATTCTTTTGTGCTGTCAGCAATCCAATTTAGATAAGGCTGAAAACCAGAAATGATAGGTAAAGCAATGATTTCTGGGACTTCGTAGCTATGAATCTCTTGAATTTTTTGCATTAATTCAGGAAAAAGATTGGAGCTAGTTTTAATGAATAATTGCAATTCTCGATCGCGGTTAATTTTTTCTTGCCAAGTATAAATAGAATTAACTGGAGTAATACTTACACAAGCTGCCAATTTTTCCGTCAGTAGAGCTTCTGCTATCTTTTTTCCTTCTTGTTCAGAAGAAACAGTTACCATTACCACACAATAAGGATAATCTTCTGGTTTAATCATGAATTAGCTATCTGAGAAACTACATACTCAAAACATCGATCGCTAGATGAATACTCACAAAGATGCCGATCGAGCCAAATCTTATCTAAAATAGTGTTTTCTAGAAGAGCATCTTGAAGGTTTACTGAGCTTAAATCTGCTTTAGTTAAATCTGCGTTAGATAAGTTTGCTTTAGTTAGATTAGCACCAAACAATCTCGCTCCGATTAATTTAGCTCCCTGAAGATTAGCATTGCGTAAACTTGTTTCTTCTAAGTTTGCTCTAGATAAATTAGCATAGGCAAAATTTGAGCCAGTCAATCTTGCTCTACTAAAATTAACGTATTGTAAATCTGCCCCACTTAAATCTATTCCGTTCAGAAAAGTCCAGCTTAAATCTACTTCGTTTAAAGAAGTATTCTTTAAACAAGCTCCACTCAATCTTCCTGCTTTTAAATCTACCCAGTCACAGTTAGTCTTACTAAGATTAGCTTGTCGCAAATTAACATTTAATAATCTAGCTCCACAAAGATTAGCTCCTGCCAAATTCGCGTTTCTGAGATTAGTATAAGCTAATTTAGCCCCACTGAGTTTAGCATTAGTAAGTTCAGCTTTAACCATAAAAGCTCCTTGCAAATTAGCTTTAGTCAAATCTGCATTGGCCCAGTTTGTTTCACTGAGTTTAGCGTAGCTTAAATTAGCCCAGTTTAAAGAAGCATTACTCAAATTAGATTTAGTTAAAAAGGCATAGGATAAATTTGCTCCTTGCAAATTTGCCCCAGTTAAATCAACAGAAACTAATACCTTCTTACTTAAATCTTCGCCTTTAAGATCGACACCAGAAAAATCTCTCTGACCCTGTTCATAAAGTTTTAATAAATGACTAATTTTCATATTGTGAAGCTTTAACAATTAACTATAAGTAAGTTAATGAATTTGAGACTTTCATTGCACGATCCCCATTATAAAGTAGTTTAACTGTAGATTAAAACCGTAAATTATAGGAATTATTTCTACTTATTTATTAGTTAATGTTACGCAAATTTAATTTAAAAATATTTATAAAAATTAATAAGCAAGTTGCGCTTTTTTGTGCAATCAAACTATTTCTCAGCACGATCAATTTTAGCAATTAGAAATCAACACTAATCACTAGCGAACAAGAAAAGCTTGTTAACTAGATAAAGAATAAATTTGCCCATCAATAAGTAATCTTGTGATCCCTTTAGCTTCTAGATAGGAGGAAGTTTTTTGCAGCATACGACCATCAGGAACTTTAATTACTCGTTCTCGACGATGAGAAAAACGTCTAGCTACACGATGGTTATCAAATACCGGCAAAGTTTTTTGCTGAATTTCTTCTTGAGGAATAGTACCCAAGTCAGCAAAATCTTCGAGGGGTCTGGTGATTAATTCAGAAGAGCGATCGATAACTAAATAACAAGTTTTGGGGAGAGAAGCATCAGATATAGGTAAAATTTGGACATTAATATTCCCCAGACTGGCATAAGCTATATCTTCATCGATTTCGTTATCCCAATCATCTTCATAATCTTCTTCTTCTTCTAAATCATCAATATCTTCCCCCAGCATTTCCCCCAAGGCAACTACATCTACTTCGTCTACTTCATCTATTTCCTCTACTTCTGATGGTAAAGATTCTTTAAGTTTAGGGAGTAGTTTGATTTTCTCTTTCGGTTTAGCTTGTTGCTCAACTAAATTATTTTCAGACTCTGAGGTCGGTGGTGGCTCTGAGATAGGTTGTTTAGATTCGGGTTTGGTTGATTTAGTTACCTTTTTCTTCGAGCTAGAAGCAGTTTTTTGCTCATCTTGTTTATTATCAATAGCCTGAGTTTCTGGGCGATCGCTTTTGTGGGTACGAGCCAACCGCTTTTGCTGAATTAATTCTTCATATTCTGATTCAGACAAGTTATTTTTAAGGAAGCGACTGATAGTTGAACTACTAACACCATAGCCCTCTGCCAAAGTTGATGTGGTTGCTTCGGAATTGCGATAAAGCTGAATAATCTGCTTTTTATCTTCTTCTGTCAGTTTTCTAGGACTCATGTTTTTTTCAACTACCCTGTCTACGCTAGGAATTGTTCATTGTCAGAACTATTGATTCATTCAATTTTAAACTCATCCCAAGTTATTTATGCAGGGAATTTAAGTATAATCCCCTTGGCTATTGTATTTTTTCTTGAAGACAAATTCAATCTTGTTCAATAACTGATAAAGTATGGAATGAATTTAGAAGCTTGGGCCGATTGAATAATATGGCGACAAACAAGACAAAACCAGCATTGCTGGTTTTAGCAGATGGAAGTTCTTATCGTGGTTGGTCATTTGGTGCAACAGGCACTACTGTAGGAGAAGTGGTTTTCAACACGGGAATGACTGGGTATCAAGAAGTGTTAAGCGATCCTAGTTACTGCGGTCAGATTATCATCTTTACTTATCCAGAATTAGGTAACACAGGGGTTAATCAAGCAGATGAAGAATCAGATGCTCCTCAAGTCAAAGGCGCGATCGCTCGTAATGTTACTTTTCGTCCTAGTAATTGGCGTTCTACTCAATCATTGCCTGACTATCTGCAAGAGTACAATATTCCTGGTATTTATGGCATAGATACCCGTGCGCTTACTCGTAAAATCCGTTCTGTTGGGGCAATGAATGGGGCAATTTCTACCGAAATCCTCGATCCAGAAGTTTTGTTATCTCAGGTGCAACAAGCACCCAGTATGGCTGGTTTGAATTTAGTTAAAGAAGTAACTACCTCAGAAATATACGAATGGTCAGAATCTACCAAATCTAATTGGGAATTTAACCCCGCAGGAGTAGAAGCACAAGCAGATTTGTTCACAGTTGTGGCACTCGATTTTGGCATTAAACGTAATATACTGCGTCGTTTGGCTAGTTATGGCTGTAAAGTAATCGTCGTGCCTGCTAATACTTCGGCAGAGAAAATTTTGGTTTATAATCCTGATGGTATTTTTCTTTCCAATGGTCCAGGAGATCCTGCTGCGGTCACAGAAGGCATAGAAACCACTAAAGCTTTATTATCTGCGGGTAAACCCACTTTTGGGATTTGTATGGGACATCAGATTTTGGGTTTATCTTTGGGGGCAGAAACTTTTAAATTAAAGTTTGGTCATCGTGGTTTAAATCAACCCACAGGATTGAGTCAACAGGTAGAAATTACCAGTCAAAATCATGGATTTGCGATCGCCCAAGAATCTTTAGGTGCAGATGTAGAAATTACTCATCTGAATTTGAATGATAAAACCGTGGCAGGATTACGTCATAAAACGTTACCTTTCTTTTCAGTGCAATATCACCCAGAAGCTAGTCCTGGTCCTCACGATGC
>JBFRWE010000350.1:0-4699 GCA_051439345.1 Xenococcaceae cyanobacterium | reverse complement strand
TTACTCGACTGTTGTGATTTGAATTCGGCGATCGCCATCTCATCAACTCATCAAGCAGGCACCTCCTTGCGGTGCTTGGCAAATAATCGCGAAAATACCTCGGACGCAGATTGACCTCCTTGTAATTGCTTGTGAGCTAACAAAATCAGTTCTTCAATCAACCTCTGTCCTTGTTGTCGACATACTTCCCCAATGGTTTTGATGGGGTGTGAGAGAATTTTCTCTTTGCTTGGTATCAGTGAAGTCGGTAAACAAGCCAGATGCAGGAGTGAATAAGCCACGAAGACCAGACACCAATGTTTTTGAATGGCTTCAGCACTTCGCATTCGATACTCATCCAGCCCCAGATGTCCCTTACTATCCTGATAGAAGGTTTCTATGGGCCAACGTTGAAGATAGGCGGTCAGGATCTGCTTGGCTGACCAGTCAGTTCGGTTAGTCACCAACACCGCATAAGTCCCAGTCAGCTCTGGATTCTCAAAACTGATAACCAGCCGTACTTTTCCCAATCCGGGAATTCGCAGACTACGAGTGAAACACCAGTAGGATTTCTCCCCCACCTTCACTTTTCGGTAGGCCTTGGGGGGAATCAGTGGAACTAAGTCCTCGACTTTGATGTGAGGACCAGTTAAAGTAATCGGTTGCCCTTCCTCATCACGGAGCACAAAACTGTTAACTTCCAGCTTTCGGTTCTTTTTGAGCAGACTGACCCAATCCAACTGATGCTTTTTTAGCGTGGCTACGAGCTCGGGGGTCAGATACCAACTGTCCATCAACACGGTAGTGAAGGGTAGGTTTCTCTGACTGGCTTGTTCAATTAACTCAACGGCTAAGGTAATTTTGGTCTGAAATTGATTGTGTAACTCCTGGAATTCTGGGTCTTTAAGGAGGGTCTGATCTACCAACTTGTGCAGTTTTTGCCGTTCCTTTTTCTGTTTGGGAATCTCCAGCTCAGGGAAATACTTGTTGACAAATTCCGACCACCGGGTGACTTCCTCGTAGCGACGATAGATTTCCAGGTCAACGGGAAAACGGACTGCTCCTGACAAGTAGTGGCTAGTGACTAGATTATGGGCCAAGGGATAGGACTGATTTGAATGATTGTAGTGTCGGTCAACGTACTCGAACAGACTGCCCACATGTTCACACAAAGTATCGTCCAAAAGAAGATGAGAGTCCTGGGCTGAAAGCCGATGGCTCACTGTCTGGCTTAACAGATACTTGATGCGTTGCTCGGTTAGTTCTTCTTTACTCCAAGGGGCTTGAGAAAAAAATCGGGAAAGGTTAGTCTTGTCTGCGCTCTCGACAATGCAGCGACTAATGTTAGCCAGACTTTTGTTCGGCAGCACTATTAAGCCAGTCAAATAGTTCTGAAAGTGCCGAAACTGGCACTGGTTCTCGAACAGATGACGAAAAGCTTCAGCATGAGTTGTAATAATTGGTGCTGGTTTAACTATTGGTAGTTGCATCCTTATCTGCTTTTGGAGAAAAACTCTCTGAGGTTATTGAACCACACTAGATGTCAGATAGGGAAATGGCTAGGGCAAATCACAACAGTCGAGTAACCAATAAAAAATTCTCAAGTTTAAACTACTATTAATTCTTCTTATTGCTCTATACCCTATGTGTCATGGTTGCTCTGGTGGTCAAAAAGATGCACGGGATGTGGAAGATATCTGGGTTGACATTATCGGTTATATACTCGTTTAAAGACCACACCTGATTCACCCAAGGGTGAACAGCCAATCAATAGCCATTAACTTAAAATATCAAACCAAAAATAGAATTAGTCATTTTTAGTCAATCAAAACCAGAGTAGTGATACTTTACTTTTTTCACAAGCAGCCTGGAGCGACTGGAACGCAGTGGAAGGAGCGGAGAGGCTGCACACGGTTTCAGTTAGTGGTCATAGGTTTCCAACTCTAAAAATGTGAGTAATTATTCTTTGACTATCTGCCTCCTCACAGGAAATAGACTAAAAAGATAAATATTCTTTCAGCCCCACAAAAATGCCCCTAAAAGGCTTGGGATTTTCTTTTAGGAGTATAATGTTGATTACGTTTATTTTTGAAGGACAGGAAAAGTTAATAAGGAAGTTCTGACTCTTCCTGCTCTTCGCTTTCTAAAGCTTGATCGACTAACGAAAGAATTATCTGCCTAACCTTGCTCTTAGGGACACCGAATTGTCGGCTAAGTTGTGAAACCTTATCGTCCAACTTATCTTCAAGGTCAGGTTTTAAATCTAAGTCAATATCGATTGGAAATTTTTGAGTGTTAGGAATGGTTTCTCTATCCCAAGCACGACATAAGTCTTTGTAGTTTTTGGCACGACTACGAAAAGCTACATTAGGATTTAATTGGTAGATGTTTTGGCGACCTATTGTATCTACAACTTGAAGGTATCCTTTTGAGATAAGTTTCCCGATGCTTTTTGTAATCTCTGGTCTTTTGATATTTAGCTCTTTTCCCAGCTGCCCCTGGGAAATATTTATTTTATTGTCGTAGCCAAGATTTCCTATTATGGCTAGTAAGACTCTGAAATCTGTTCCTGTAAAGTCTCTATCTAAAGCTAAAGCTAGTATTTCATTTAAAAAGCATCTAGCATAATCATCGTTGAGATATTTTTTAGTTTTAGCAAAGACGTTGATCACAGAATCCTCTGTATAATAGATTTCAAGTTTTCTATTCATGATTTTACTTTAAACCAGTACATGGTAGGTAATAGCATACATTATAGTCCGTATAAACCTACTATGCAAGTTCTAAAACCCCCTCTATACAAGGGTTTTATTTTTTTCTTCCTGTATATATGTAAGAAACCAGAGAGCGAAGCAATTCTGGTTTCACCGCTTCAGCAGCCCCCCAGGGGGGCGGATCGCGCAGGGGGTAGTGAAAAAAAACGCGACGCTAGGAGCATCAATTTCAGGGTTAAGCTTACATTGTTGGAGTTAAAGACCTGTGACCGCTAACCTTAACCGTGTTTTTCCTAACGGAAAAGCGGGTTAAATCTTTTTAGTCTACCCTTATTAGTCCTTGGGTTTAGGGAATCTGTACTGAAGTAGCGAACAAAATGGGATTTAAACTTATACAGCTAAATGGGGAGAGCGATCATCTCCATTGTTTATAAGTAATACTTAATTAGTACTTATACATATATATTATTTAAGAACATATATACTAATTTAATACCTTTATATTTGTAGCAAAAATATAATTTTCTAAAAAATTTTTGCATAATTGATTCTAAACAAACAAATAAAATCGTAATCAAATCTAAAAAATATGAGGTAATAATGCACGGTTCTAATGAAAACGTTCATCAAGATATAATTCGCATCATAGCGTCCTCAAATAAAAGCTTTGATGACGCTGTTAAAGAAGGTATTAAAGAACTAAAGGAAGGATCTTTTCATGAAGATATAGAGTTTAAAACTTATGAAGTAGTTCAACTTCAAGGAACTATCTCTGATCATGGAAATTCATGTGAAGCTGAATTTTATCAAGTTGTTTTGGATGCAGCTGGTGTTCATAAAGTTCATAAACACGATAGCTAAAACTAATGTTAGCGTTTAACTTTTTGGGGGAAGAATTCCCCCAAACCCCCTAGGGACAGATGGGAAAAGAAAAGTCAAGGTATTAAAAATGTTATCTGCCAAAGTGTATTTATAAGGCAGATAACGTTATGAAGTCGTTAACTTGAGCTTGAATGTGGAATAAAGCGTTATCTGTTGATTGAGTTTTTATAGATAACGCTGGGAATTAACAATAAGCTTAATTAGCTTTTTATCAATCAATAATTAAAAATTCGGTATTTGTACTTATATATTTATAAATATTCTTTACTTCTATAAAAAAAATAATACTTAAGAGAAGCGTTATCTACAGTTCTTCCAGGCTTTGATAGACAACGCAAAATTAAATTTCTCTATAAATAAGTATAAATCTCTATTTTGTTGAAAATCTAAATCTAGAGAAAAATTAATTTTTCAATTTGTAAGATGTAAAAAAATTAATTGTCTTTTTTGTAAGACAAATAGTAAGAATTATTTTTTTATATTAACTCATAACATTATGGGAAATAAAAAATAACTACGAGCGATTAGCGAATTTAATTTCTCTTTATGCTTTATAAATTAAAAGTTTTACTTTGTTTATAAAACAAAATATTTATAGTCAATTACTATGTTAAACAATTTATAAGTAAAAAAGGATTTTGTTTTAGTAATTAGCTTTTACTTACAAATTTAGTTATACTATTTTCATTTTTAATTATATTGTCAAACAGTTTGTAAGTTAAAAAATAATTGTTTTGCATCCATACAATAAAACACTAAATTTATATTCAATAACATTGTCAAACAATTTGTAAGTAAAAAATCTTTTTGTCCATCTACCCACAATAGGATGTGAACCAAAGAGATAAATATGATCTCAGCCCCACAAAAATACCCCTAAAAGGCTTGGGATTTTCTGTTAGGAGTATACAAATGTTTACGTGTATTTTTTGAGAACAGGGAAAGTTAATAGGGAATTTTGGACTTTTCCTGCTCTTCGTTTTCTAAAGCTTGATCGACTAATGAAAGAATTATCTGCCTAACCTTGCTCTGAGGGACACTGAATTGTCTGCTAAGTTGCGAAACTTTATCGTCTAACTTATCTTCAAGATCGGGTTCTAAATCTGAGTTGATGTCTATAGGTG
>JBFRWE010000349.1:0-14106 GCA_051439345.1 Xenococcaceae cyanobacterium | reverse complement strand
AAGGTCTAATCTGTCCAGGTATTTTGCTAGTCCCTCACCCCAATGTCTTCTTCTTTTCTGGGAAGACATTTGGGCGATGTGGAGCTTGTCTGCATCTGTAGTTGAGCCAGCAGTTATTTGGTCAGTTGGGATCTGGCTGATAGCTCCCAAAGACCTATCAGTAAGAGAGAACTCTGCCAACGGCTCTATTTTAGTCACCTGTGCATTGACCTGAAAGCTTAGCCCCAATACTGATATTAGGGCTAAAGCATTAGCAACGATTACTGGGGATAATTGAGTCATACTTAAATCGGCCTTTGTTATTAAATCATGTTGAGATACTTAATTTTAGAGCTAGAACTAAGTCTTTTGGAACAAGATTCGGTAAATATAAGACTTTACAATTTGTTTTTGGCTAATTTTAGCTAAAATTGGCTAAACGACGAGAAGAAACAACAAGAGAGAGGTTTTGAATCCTCAAGTTAATGGGGACTCAAAACTAAAATCACCTTCGCTATTGATCTAAGTCTTCCTCTGCTCATCTGAGCTAATTTAAATTGGATAAAAGTGGGATAAATAGATGAAGACCAAAACAATCAGACCACCAAGCCTGAAGCACAAACAAGATTCGACAACTGATTGGTTAAAATTATCGAGTAGTTTTTGTGCTTTAGCTGGAGGAATAATCCTCGCCTCTAATACCGAATCAAGTGGCTATGGATTCATTTTTTTGGCACTGAGTTCTAGTCAAATGCTCTTATCAAGCCTCAGAGTGAAAGATGCCAGTTTAATCGTTTATTCTGCTTCTGTATTGATCTTTGTAGATAGTTGGGGAATTTACAACTGGTTACTATCATAAGAGCGGAGAAAATGAGTTGGAGCAATTGTTAATGAATCAAGAAAGTCAAACCGATATTTTGGTCTTTTAATTCTTGTTGTGGGAAGGATTAATCCAGTAACTATCAGAACTATTCCTACAATGCCGAGCAGAATTATTTCTTTTTTATTAGTTTCAGCTTTTCTCTCCATTACAGGTATTACAGCCATAAATAACAAAATCATCCCGATTATAGTCAGTATTGTTTTGATAGGAATTTCGAGAATATTGACTAGGATGTCTTTCACAATTTGTGGAAGAGATTTTTGACTCCTGGATTATAGCTATTTTGGAGATGCTCCTGTACAAAAGTGTTCTCAAGTAAGTCACTATCTATGTCTGTCAAATAAAAACATAATATGTTTGAGTAATATGTTTTTTGATTATGAACACAAAAAGCTTTAAAGTAACTGTATTGACAGGAATTACACCTACAGATTCTTCCTAAAAGAGCCAATTCAAAATAGTCAGTAAGATTACGACATTCTATCTGATTAGCTCATCGCGTCAATATTTTCTCAGACAACAGACAAAAAATACCCCTCTAAGCCTTTGAATTTGGCTTGAGGGGAAAGTCTCTATCTTTTGTACAAGAGATGTAAATCCTTTATTATTTTATGCTTCGATTCACTGCTTGTCTTCTTCTGAATTTCTCAAATAAATTACTATCTATGTCTGTATAAAAAAAACGTGACACTAAAACGTGACACGTTTTTTTATTATGAACATAAAAAGCTTTAAAGTAACTGTAGTTAATTACTACTTGTATATATAAAGAAAGAATTGTTTTATATCTTATAAATTACCATCCCAACTCCCGACCTCCACCCCTGATTATAATCATCCCCCCAGGCGGAGCGCACAGCGGAGTATTTATATAGTGGCAAAATTTATATCAAGTGTCAACTGTATTTACACAGAAATTTTACTGTATTGTAATTGAAATTAAATATATTTATAAGTGGCAATTAAAACTATCAAGACTAGGAATAATAGAAAGCTTAAATTAAGTACTTCTACGGTTGGATAGAGCGTTTTATTTGTGAATAATGAGAGGCGTTCTGAAAGATACTGAATACGTCACCCGTCGAAGATGGCTCTGAGTATTAGATTTTTCAGCGACCTGAACCAAGTTTGATCCAATACAGAAGAATATGAACATTAAGCCAATTACCTGGCGTGAATTACCAGGCAATAAATACAGTCGTGGCTTACATCCCGCCATGCTTCATCAAGAAAAGTATCATAAGCGCATGTATCTTCCTTTGCGCCAAGGAGATGACAGAACTTACTGTGAGGTGGAGTACGATAAGGAATACGCACTACGTTACCTCAGCAAAAAAGTGTGCGAACCTTTTCAAATTCTAGGATTAGAATCATTGCTTGAACTAGTTAAAGAAGCTTACGAATTTAGTCAACAAACAACATTAATGAGTTAGTTATTATGGTGGCAACCAGACAGAAATATAACGCTACTAGCGTTTATTATCATCAGGAATGGAAACGAACAATTACCCCGATTGAATTAGAACAATTCAGGGACTTAAACAGGAAAAGCCTTAAACAACAGAAGATCCTCTATTTTGCTTCTAGGTTTGAGTACAAGGTATATCGAGCCTTAACTGACTTATTTGGTGTTGAGGATGTTGTTTGTCAAGTTCCCGTACCTATTTATCCCCCTACTAGCTGTTGCCCTAACGGGAAACGATGGGTTGTAGATTTTCTGGTTAAAGCCAACCAGCTAGAACAGCGTCAAACTATGTTCATCGAAGCTAAAGGAGTGGTGACAACTACCTTTATGGATAGCTTAGTCGCCTTAGAACTACACAATCTTAGCGTGTTTGATTCCCTTTATTTGCTATTCGACCGAGCTATCCCTGAAAGGAACAGGGTAATTAAGAATTTACTCCAGAATGGCGACATCACTCACAGCAGTCATCCTCGTCACAGGATACTACTCTTATCAGATTTCGTGCAAAAACAACTTAGTAAATAAGAAATAAACAATAATGGTTCAAACATACTTAGACCCCTGGAAGGAAGCTAAATACGGTAAGCTTAAAGGCAAAAAACAGGATGATTACTTTAAGGTAGAGTTCAATGAAGGCAAGTTTTATCCGACTGACGAAGGTTACATACTTATGGCTGACGTAACCAAGTACAAAGGAGTAGTCAGAGCCTTCAAACCAGAAGTACCTTTAGAACCTGGTGTATGTGCAATACCTATTTATAAGACTACCTATGAAATCTGGGAAAAGAAAGATAAAGAGAGTAAAGCTACTCCTGTAAAATGCCAACCATCTTTATCTGAACGCAATTTAGCTAGTCACTTAAATTCAGTCATCGACAAAGACAAAACTTACCAAGGAGCGATCGCCTTTTTGCCTGATGACCAGTTAAGCGATTTATCGGCGGAAGAAATCATGACCAATATTGAGCGTAATTGTCAGTTAGTAGAAACTGAGTCTACAGGCAACTTACCAGAGTATGTAGCTAGTAACGGCACAAGTAAAAAGAGCGGTGGTAGTTACAGAATCTCTCCTAGCGAGAAGTTAACTTGGCTCAAGAAAGAGCTTGTTTCTGCGATTAAAGACGCTGGTTACAACCAAGAAATGAGTCTGATTGATTTAACCGACCAAATTGTCTCCGAATCAGAAGATGACAATACTTTAGCTATTTACGTTGACTTTGTTAAAGCTATCCTAACTGCATAAACAATGGCTTTTGATTACTCATCTTTGCTCAATAGTGAACATTCTGCTCTGGCAACTTGGCGTGATATTTACGACGAAAAGCTGTCTGTAGCTGATAACCTATTGAGCCTTCTTCAAAAATTCATTCTCTTACCTTACGACCACTATGACATTATTGCAGCTTACCTACTTCTCCCTAGTGCTTTGTGTCGTGTTGTCCCTTACCTGTTCTTATTTGGTCAGTCTGGTACAGCCAAATCAACTTGTAGTAAACTTGCCAGTTATTTTGGTGGCGTGCCTATCAATACTAGTAGTGACACTTACGCTGGCATTCGTAATGGTTTAAAGGAACGAAAATACCAGGTGCTTGAAATACCTCATCCTACCGACCCTGAAAAACCTGGGCTCTGGAAAAAGATAGAAGACAATACTGTTCTAATTTGGGACGATATAGACCCTAGCGTACTGATTACCAAACCAGATCTTTATCGGTTATTCAAGGTTGGTTACGACAGAAGTACTGACAAGATCTCTATGTCCTCTGAGACTAAAGGGGAAAATCTTACTTTTCGTTGCTTTTGCCCGAAAATATTTAGTTCTATCTCCCCTATTCACCTCCATAATTCCTTCAAGGAATTAAGACGAAGACTAATAGTTATTCCTTTTGCCAGAGTAGAAGAGCTTCCCGATACCAGATTAGCTGAATTGGGTCTGACTAGAGATAACTGGAAAAAGCACTTGCTAAACATCGACTCTTACCAGTGGAATGGTTTTAGTAGCAAGTTTAAGAACTTCTGGAATCGGGAACTAGCAGAAGTATTCTTATTGAACCGTCAAACTTTGTCTCAAGCACATCTAGATTTGAGTTCCCAAGAAAAGGTTATTAGTGTTGACTTGTTAGCTACAGGTATAACTTCGGGAATTTGGCAGGATGAAGACGAAGGTGTATCGCGACTAAAAGAATACTTTGACTGGTATCAGAGTGAAACTAGTCAATACGGTGGCTTATCTAGTTACTTGAAAGAGTACATTTCTTCAGAGGCAAGCAACGCTAAAAAGTTTGGTAATACATTCAAAATTAGCAGTCCCGAATTACTAAGCCAAATTCAAGTTTGGTTAAAACAAGGTTGGCTATTAGAAAAGCCTAAGCCTAAAGAAATTAAGGAAACAATGGCTGATTTGGGCTTAGTTTTACAGCAAGGTTATTGGGTTAAAAGGAAGTAAAGTTATGACTAAAGAATCTGACCGAAAAATACAGCAAGAGATTGAAAAGCAATCAACAATCTATCTCGCTCAATTTGCTCACAGCATTTCAGCAGCCAGGGACAAATTTTTGGACAACCTGGAACAAATTAACATTCCTTCTCACTTTGGTGGCTACAAGTTCACAAGAACTCTAAGAAGTTTTTGTGAGGACAAAATTATCCTATTTACTATAGAGTGCTATCTGTCTTGTGAAGGAGAGACGCTAGAAATATCCCCGCCAGAAATGTTTCAACATTTAGCCGAGCAAGGTATATCTCCTGATGATGTGTATTACTACCAGAAGTAAGGCGTATGGATTTTTGGGAATTTCTCGACTTACTCGATCGAGAGGCTGAGAGAATAGGCTGGTCATCATCTCGATTCAAAAAATACGTTTTCAGGAAGTATGGAAAAAAATCTAGACGCCTAATGACTGATGAACAGTTATGGGAGTTATACGACTATTTAAAGTCACTTCCTACCAAGAAAAAAACCATAAGTTTACCCCAAATAGGATTAAGAAAATGATTGAATGTATTGCTTTTGATTTGAGCCGAATTGACAATCTTGATGACATTCCGACTGTCGCTAAAAATATTCTTCATCACTTCTTAGAAGGTGATTCTATTGAGCAGTTAGCTGAAGAATACAGGGTTAACGGCGATTTTATCGAAGAGGTTATTAGGGAAGTATCTAGAAAAGTTGGTGCAGACATGGTGATTGAGGTACTGCTGGATGGATAAAAGTGAAAAACAAGCACTGAAGCGAATCATTCAGGAATTTATAGATTCTTTCGAGTTAGTTTTTGAGCTTGACTGGGACTACACAAAAGATGCCATGGACAATGAGTATCTAATTACTCAGAACGGAACTTTTCTAGACCCATTCCCAGGTAAATTTTGGATTGGTGGCAATAGTTGTGATTGGAGTAATCGTGATTCTTTTTTGAGTCAATATAGACTCTTTAAAGCCTATTGCATATCTGAAGGATTTTATAGCCAAGATGATTGTATTTGGGAGCGTTATGAGTAGAATATATTTTTCAAATGTAGACGTTAGTCTTGAGATTTTAGCTGGCTTAGCTCTTTCTATCGCTTACTTGTGTTTGAAATTTATTACATAAATTTATTACATATTTTTCAAACACGGACATAGAACAGAGCAAATAGCCTATTTGACAGAATAACCGCTTAGTGATACAGAGGCTAGGTGGTTATTTTTTTATTTCATGATTAGGGGTATTTGGGAAATAAGATTGAATTCAAGGATTATTATTTCTCAAGTAAGTAATAAGTAAGTCTGGCAATTGTATAATGATAAAGCAAATATGTCAAATTTAAAACGACAAATAAGTAATAAGTAAGGAAAACATCAAAAACAAATACTCTATGATTTCAAAAGCCTTTTTAATTAAGATTTTTAGTCACTTGCTCTCGATCTTGTTAGGAGTCGGATTAACATTTGGTAGTTTAAAGGTAATGTCATCTCAAGCAGAACCTTTATTAACACCCCCTCAAGTCAGTAATCAAGACAATATTGCCCTGAAAACAAACAATACTAATCTCGCCCCAACTCATACTAGCTTTGTTAACACAGCCATAGCTCGAACTGGTTCGGCGGTAGTTAGAATAGATACAGAAAGGACTGTTGCTAGTCGTGCTGAGCCCTTTTTTGACGATCCTTTTTTCCGAGAATTTTTTGGAGATCGCTTTAAATTTGAAGCACCCCAAGAAAGACAGCTAAGAGGTCAAGGATCTGGTTTTATTACCGATAAAAACGGAATAATTCTCACTAATGCTCATGTTGTTAGTAAAGCAGATAAGGTGACAGTAACTCTCAAAGATGGCAGAGAGTTTGAAGGAAAAGTTACAGGAACAGACGAAGTTACTGATTTAGCAGTAGTTAAAATCGATCCCCAAGGTCAAAACTTACCTGTTGCTCCTCTGGGAAGCTCATCTGAGTTGCAAGTAGGAGACTGGGCGATCGCTGTAGGTAATCCTGTCGGTTTAAATAACACCGTAACTCTAGGAATTATTAGTACTCTCTCTCGTTCTTCTGCTCAAGTAGGTATCCCTGATAAAAGAGTAGATTTTCTCCAAACTGATGCTGCTATTAATCCAGGTAATTCTGGAGGTCCACTGTTAAATGAGCAAGGAGAAGTAATCGGTATTAACACAGCTATCCGTCCTGATGCTAATGGAATTGGGTTTGCTATTCCCATTGATAAAGCTAAATCCCTGAAAGACACTCTAGCTGCTGGTAAACAAGTACCTCATCCCTACATTGGAGTACAAATGATTACTTTGACTCCAGAGATTGCCCAACAAAATAATCAAGACCCTAATTCCTATTTCTTGGTGCCAGAAATTGAAGGGGTTTTAGTTGTGCGAGTAATGCCCAATACTCCAGCAGAAAAAGCTGGTATTCGCCGAGGAGATGTAATTATCTCTGTTGATGACAACAAAATAACTGATGCTGCTCAACTACAATCCCTAGTTGAAAACAGTAACATTAATCAAAATTTGCAATTCAAAGTGCAACGGGGCGATGGACTAATTAAGTTAAGTGTCAAACCTACTCAACTAGAAGGACTTTCTTAATAGTTATCCTGACAATGATAAAAGGAAATGCTATACCTGGAGGGGAAAAATTGTAGCATTTCCTGGGATGATGATTAATGGAAAATAGAGAAATTCTGTTGAGTGAGCAGAGCTATAACTCTACTGCTGATATTCTTAACTCCAGCGATTTTATTAGTGAAAGAGAAGAAAGCAATGCGCAATTAGGATTACTAGAAACTGAAGTCAGTGCTACAGGCTTAGATTTATTACAAGTAACTGAATTTACGCCCAATACCAGTGGGTTTGAAATATTATTTAACAAAGCTATTCAAGATTCAGCGATCGATCTTGCTTCTAGTCAAGATAATGTGTTACTGAAAGATAGTTATGGTAATCTTCTTGATGGTTCAATTGTTTTCCAAGATGGATTTACAGGATTTACATTTGTTAATACAGGAGTTCCTTTAGCTCCAGGAAGTTACGGTATCACTTTAGAAAGCGGTGAGGGTGGAATTGTTGACCTTAACGGACAAATCCTTGATGGCGACAATGATGGACAAGCAGGAGGAAACTATAATGCCAACTTTATCGTTGTTGACAACCAAGCCAGAATTTTGAACCTTGACGATTTCACTTTAGCCCCTGGGGAATTTGTCTCCTCTTCAGCAGAAAGCCGAGATTTAAACATTAGCATCGATGATGGCACAGAGCTAAGCCAGATTAAATTTGAGGTGGAATATAATCCCAATCTGCTTAGTATTAATGACTTTCAATTAGCTGACAATTTACCTGAAGACTGGCAGTTGCAAACCAATATGACGACACCAGGAATAGCTGAGCTAACTTTAAATGGCAGCACTCCCCTAGCAGCAGGAAAACAAAATTTAGTTTCCCTGGCAGCAGAAGTGCCGAAAACTGCTCAATACGGAGCAACTCAAGTCCTCCAACTAAAGAATGTTCAACTTAATGATGGTAGCTCGATCGGCGAAGGTGACTCAGCTATTCATCAAGTTGCTATGCAAGGAGATCTATCAGGCGATCGTACTCTTAGTAATTTTGATACTCATTTAATTGCTCAGGCAAGCACAGGATTGATTAGCAACTCTAATAATGCTTATCCTCATCTCGATCCCATTATTATGGGCGATCTTAATGGAGATGGAGAACTATCTGCTTTTGATGCTTATCAAGCCATCCAATTACAAACAGAACTACCAGAAATAAACGTCGATACTCTAGATTCAAGAGTAATTTTAGACGATGAAGCTAGAATTACTGGTGCTGTCAGCGGAAAAAATTCTCAGATAACTGAAGCCTATTATCGTCTTAGTAATGATGCTGAAATTGTCGAAATTTCTCTAGATGAGAATGGAGCTTTTGACTTAGACTTAGGTGTAGATGCGCCTGAAAATAGCGTGTTTACACTTCAGTTGACAGCAATAGATAATGCTGGTAAATCTAATTATAGTGAAATTGAGATAGTTGTCCCTTTAACTACAGACTCAGGACTTCAGTATGTAGATTTACAGGTAGGAGAGGGAACAACACCTACTACTGGACAACTAGTAACTGTTAACTATACTGGATTTCTAGAAGATGGAACAGTATTTGATAGCTCTAGGGAAAGAAATACTCCTTTTTCTTTCAATATAGGCGAAGGAAGAGTAATTCAAGGTTGGGATGAAGGCGTAGCAACAATGAGTGTGGGTAGTAATCGCCTATTAATTATTCCTGCTGACTTAGCTTATGGAGAATCTGGTATTCCTGGTGTTATACCTCCCAATGCAACTTTGATCTTTGATGTAGAGCTTTTAGGGATTGAACCAGCACTATAGCAACTAGTTGCATTAACAGTTAGGAAATCATCTTAAGAGTAAGGGTGTTTTTGGTAATGCCCTTACAGAGTTTTTATGACTAATAACTAATAGATGATAAGCGGTTACTCAAAATTTCACTAACTAAACTATTTCCTGGGGAACTCAGATGAATGTGATCGCGGTAGAGAAATTCTGGTTGAGGAAATTCCTTAAATATAGGTAGAAAATCGATATACAAAATTTCTTCTGTGTCCGCAAATTTGTTTAAACGTTCTCTGGCTTTAAGTTCATAATCTCTCGAGCCAGCACCTTGCATTTCTCTTAACAAAGGAGTCATGCCTAAGATAAATTGAGCATTGTTTTGATTAGCGATCGCTTTTATTTGTTTGATTGCTTCTAAATTAAAACCAACGCGATCGCCTTTTTCTGCTCTTACTTGTTCCATTTCTGGTATTGGTTTGGGTTTGGTAAAAACTTGTTCCCATAATTCGATCGTTGCTAAGGGTGGTTTGCGATGAGGATAATTGCGATCTCGTCCCACAGGGATAGAAGTTGGTGCTGTAGCAAACAAATCATCTGTATTGATAATTAAAATAACTACCTGGGCTTCTAATACACCAAACCTTTCCAGATAAGCTAACTCATTACGTGGCCCCCAAGAATTGGCTGAGGCATTGAGTACCTCGATCTCAGGAAAAGATGATGATAGAGAAGAAACTAGTTCATTTTCCACCAATGCAGGAATAGTTTCTTGCTGATCTGTCCACCAGCCACCATTCACAATAGAATCTCCTAGGACTAAAATTCGTAGATTAGAATTGGGTTTGGTAGGGTTGATGACTTCGCTACGCATAGAATATTGATTGATTTGGATTTTATTACCCATACGACGAACTTTTTGATCGGGGGCAAGAAGATAACCAATTTTTTCATCTGCTATGTAGAGTGGAGGATTGCCAAAACCCAAAATTAACCTTAAGCTAACTTCAAAAATAATTCCTATACCCGTTAAGGTTGCCAGAATAATTAGCAATATTTTCATCATTATTAACCCAATTTATCTAGCTAAACACTCCAACTTATAATATAGGGGATATTTAGTAACGTCAGCCCATTTGATGTTGCTACTTATATTGATTTTTTGGGATGTTCATCGATCTAGAAGGAGTAAACAAAATATGTCAGATTTGAACCGTGGAATTATGAAATTTGACGGAGCCGATAAACCAATAGTTGTGGCTGTCTCTGCTGCTTTAATTTTTGGTGGTATCTTGGCATTAATTTTGTGGGCTATCAGTTCAGCTTACGCTGTTGGATGAATTATACTTGGTCGAGCGATCGAGTTGACAATCATCAATAATCAAGAAAATTCTTTAACTACTTAAAAATTGATTAAATGTGTGCTACGATTATTTATCGTGGTGCATATGGGTCGATGCCCGAGTGGTTAATGGGGGCGGACTGTAAATCCGCTGGCTATGCCTACGCTGGTTCAAATCCAGCTCGGCCCACCACAATAGCTAAGTAGATTGATTTAGGTCAAACAAAAAATCGCACTAAGATATATCAACTCTAGTGCTTGTTTTTATGCCCGTGTGGCTCAGTGGTAGAGCACACCCTTGGTAAGGGTGAGGTCACGAGTTCAATCCTCGTCACGGGCTTAAGCTTAAGTCCCTCGTATATCAAGAATTGCAGCGTTTTGAGTAGCTCTTTTGCCAACTAGTATATTCTCAATAAGCATTCAATTTTGGGTATTTTTGTTACTAAAATTTATGCCTGGTCAAGAAAAGGTCAGACAATTTATGGTGAACGACAAGGAAAACGAGGAGTAAGAGAAAATTTAGGAGCAGGAAGAAGGAAAGGAACAAAAGATTTAATTGCACCAATGTTGTTTACAGGAAGTTTAAATGCGGAAGCCTTTGAGGGGTGGTTAGAGAGATATTTATTACCATCACTCTTTACTCCATCTGTACTAATTATGGATAATGCACCGATTCATCGTAAAGGCTCGATTCGAGAATTAGTAGATCGAGCAGGTCATCAAATAGTTTTTTTACCTAAATACTCTCCCGATCTCAATGATATCGAACACGATTTTAGTGCCTTAAAGAGAGCTAGAATGTATGCTTCTTCTGATACTTCTCTAGACAAAATTATTTGTGATTATTGTGCTAGTTAATGTCTCATTTTTATTTAAAATGACTATATAACCGAGGCAGACAAAATTTTCTTGAACTTTATATGCCTATAGCCGATCGCTGGAGAGTTTATGATAATTCGGAAGCGAAAATCGAACCCATAGCTTATTGTTTAGATTTTAGGCGATCTCCAACTATTCTTCAGCCTGATGTTTGGAATAAAATTATTAATTATTAGACCTCTTGCAAAATAGTTTAAATGGTATGATTAGAGGTTATTTCCCTCTCAATTTTCTTAAGCTAAAATAGCAATAACTTATCATGTTTTTTGGCTCAACCTGGTAGCGATCGCTAACAAGGAAAATTTGACAGCACAAATCAGTTCAGCCTTAAATTGATGACCAAACTCTGAAATTTTTTGTTTATTTTTATTTAGGCTTTTACCGGCAATTAGACCTCTTCTCTTGGATGATTAAATTCAGGCTAGAATCAATAGCTTTCAAGAGGCTAAGTCAAGTTCGTAATTATAAATTGCTGCCAGCAAGTTACAGCGTAAACCATAGCGTTGACGACGATTGCGAGAACGTTCCGCAAAGACTTTGAAAATCTTGAGACGGCGATTTACGTGTTCAATGCCAATTCTTTCTTGGGCTAGCTCGCGATTATACTCTTTTTCTAGCGGTGAAAGTTCCCCATTTTTGGGCTTCTTTTTGGGGACATAACTATTATCATGATACTCATTAATTCCTTGATAAGCACTATCCTGAAGACTTTCAGTTTCACGATGGAAGTGTATCCCTGACGCTTTAAACAAGGCAAAGTCATGTTGCTTTCCGTGCCCAAAAAAGGTGCAAATAATTTTCCCAGTGTGGCGATCGATAATTACTTGAGTTTTAAGAGTATGTCGTTTCTTCTTCCCTGAATAAAACCACTTTTGTCTGCGTTTGGGGCGTTCAATGGGGGTTTCAGTGACATCCATGACAGTGACTTCAGGTCTACCAAAACCTTTAACTAAATGTTTTTTGCCGGGCAATCGAAATAAGCCCGATGCCATTAAAATATTTTCTACTCGATGAACTGCTCGACAAATTGTCGATTCTGAAACCCCAAAATCTGTAGCAATGTGAAAGTAGGTACGATATTCGCGCCAGTATTCCAATGCAGCTAAAATTTGGTCCTGAAAGACTAATTCCCAAGGTCGTCCAGGACCTGGAACAGCCGGAATCAGCTTCTCAAAAGCTTCAATCATCCGTTCAAAAGTTTTTTTGTGTACACCGAAGCGTCGTTTAAACTGTCTGGCAGTGAGAGAATTAGCTGTTATATAGTTCATTACTTGGGTAAGAAAGAAAACAAACCCTTTACTATACCATAAAAACTATTTTGCAAGAGGTCTACTGTTGTTTCACAGCAGGAGTTAACACCAGGGTCAAACATAGATGCAGTAAGCCTTCTCCAGTTAGCGATCGCATTTTGGGTGAGAGATATGGGTTTCTCCCCTTCTTTAGAAGGAAAAAACTCAGCTAATCTTTTCTCCGCTTCATCGCCAACATATTTGACCCATTTATCGATATCCTGCTGTAAATCCGCCCCAAACTTGAGAGGATATTCCATTGCAGCCTTCATCGTCACCACCGCCACGGGGTTTAAGTCAGAAGCCAGGACATTTAAACCATATCTGGCAGCTTCAAAAGGGATACTTCCCCCACCTGCAAAAGCATCCAGAACTACAGGCTTTCTTTTACCCCAAACCTTCTCGCAATACTCTTCTAATTTCTTAATAATTCTACTGGTTGGAGGGGTTTTATATAACTTAATTGGCTCTTTTTTCTTAACAGTAATTCCTTCTTTTTCTGGATGCAAACCCAACAAATATTCAAACTCTTCCATTGCAATATCTACTGGTAACAGCGAAGCCAAAACCGAAGCGCGAGAAAAGGATAATGGCTTACGAGAATACCAACGATGTAACCCCTTAAAAGGATTCCCCCCGTGTTCGTAATATACCTGCTGATTGAGAAGTTTTACAGGCATGATTTTTTCGATAAATACTTGGGGACGGTTCATAGGAATTCAAAATTCAAAATTCAAAGTTCAAAATTTTATAGAAGCTTGAAAAGTTTGGAATTAAATATAAAATCTTTGAGTAATATAAAAAGTATTATTATTTATACAGAGATATAATCAGCTTCTATGTCTAATAGTTCCCAGAAACAAAGGATATCAATCACTGTAGATTCACGGTTACTCGAAGAAATAGACCAAATGACCAAAAATCGATCGGCTGCGGTGGAAGAAGGTTTACGTCTATGGCGCAAACAACAAATTGAAGAACAATTAAGAAATTTCTATCAAAACCGTTCCCAGGCGGATATTGAGTTTGAAAAAGAGTGGGCGCAATTTTCCCAAGCCCAAATGGAAGAAATTCTGGAAGAGGAAGGATTGTAAGTGGTCGATTCTTATCCTCGTCAGGGTGAAGTGTATCTAATAAGAGCTTTAAAAGCTTTAGGCGACACCAAGAAACGCCCTGCTGTTGTTATTTCCATGAATGTCAGAAATGAATTTAAAGAAAATGTCCTAATCGTCCCTTTTACCAGCGATTTAACCAGTGGCGAAACACCAACAAGAATTTTAATTCCCGCAGGAGAAGGAGGACTAGAATCGGCTTCCTTAGCTTTGTGCGAGAACATATCGGCAGTTCGCAAGCTTTATCTAGAACGCGGACCCTATGGCTCAATTACACCACAATCTTTAGCTAGGATTCAAAGAGCAATTCAAATCGCGATCGGAATTTATTAA
>JBFRWE010000348.1:0-3014 GCA_051439345.1 Xenococcaceae cyanobacterium | reverse complement strand
TTGCAATTGAGTTCGATAAAACGATATTGGGAAGAGGTTTCAAAAAACTGAGATTGATACAATTCAGATTGTGCTACTAAACGGACAAATCCTCTTACGGTAATATCTCCATTGCGTAATAGAGATTCTGCACTGCTTAGACGATCGTCCTCTAGTAGATGAGCATTACCTAAAACTTGTTTGTACACTGCCCGAATAATGACCTGTAAGTCATCTTCAGTAGCATTGGGACGCAATTCGATCGCTTCAGTATCTTGTATCCAAAGTGACATAGAACTATCCTCCTAATTCTTATTTTTAAGGTCTGATTGCTGGTTATCCTTTGCCCTAGAAGCTTTCTCTGCTATCAAGCCTTCGACTTAATTAAGCGACTTCTGTAATACTGACAATTTTTGCGCCAGTACGGTTGATACGCTGAATTTGAGGAGTCATGCGGTAGCCTGGCACAATGTATTCTGTGGTACTAATACGGCGAGGACTGTCAAATTTAGAACCTTTGACCAAAATCTTGAAGGTTTTTTCTGTGGCATCTTTGTAAGCAGCAATGCGACCGCCAGAAGAGGGAGATCCCACTTTAATAGAACTGTTAGTAGCAATGGTATCTACTAAGCGAGAACTTTTAACTGCGCTATCAACGGCAGCATAACCAGTAACTAAAGATAAGCTGCGATTATAAGTAATTTGTTTTTTGCCTATTTCTGTTTTTGCGCCAGTATAGTAAGGTACTATGTTTTCGCCGAATTTCTCGCTGTATTCAGGACTATCAATATAAGAATCTATTTCTGCATCATAGCCTTGCTCAATACAAGTACAAATATGAGTAGAAAGTTCTGCTTGATCTATAGGAGAGCGTCCTAATAAATGAATAAAGTTTAATTCTACAAAACGATAAGGAGCGCAAGATTCAAAATAGCGAGTGCGATAAAAGTCGGATTTAGCAACAGCACGGACAAACTCTCGTACAGTAATGCTACCATCACAAAGCTGAGACTCCGCAATTACCATTCTTTCACTTTCCATTATGTGAGGATTGCCCAAAACCTGTTTATAAACAGCACGAATAATTGCTGCTTTTTCATCAGGGGTACTACCAGACCAAAGCTCCATTGGTGCATCTAAAACTGCTGTCATTATTATTTCTCCTGAATTGATAAAACTTTGTCAAATTACTTGAAAATCAAACCCAAATTACCCGCATGGGACACCTTGAGGTGTCCTAATTTGCTAATTTACGGGAGTAATACTGGCAATTTTTCCGCCTTGTCTGTGAATACGCTGATATTCTTGAGATAGCTTGTCATAAGGGACAAGATATACTTTGTTACTACGGCGGAATTTAGAAACTCGATTTACTGCACCAGGAGAACCATAACCTGTTACTTCAATACGATAAATCTTACCGTTAGCTCCAGCACCAAATCCTTGGCGAGTTCTTGCCCCCAGAGTTGTATCTTGGAAAGACCAACCATCACCAGCAGCACCACCAGAAGGAGGAACTACAGCTAGTGGAGTTTCATTAATTACATATTGATTAAGTACAGGACTTTTTCCTGCTAAGCTACCTTTGAAATCGCTGCTAGAAGCACCGCGTAACATGGCAAAAACATGAGTAAACCCAACCATGTTTTTACTTCTTTCGGTTTTGTAGCCAAGATTGTCAGGAACA
Source organism: Xenococcaceae cyanobacterium (assembly GCA_051439345.1). Lineage (GTDB taxonomy): Bacteria > Cyanobacteriota > Cyanobacteriia > Cyanobacteriales > Xenococcaceae > JASJDJ01. Next base: position 1,348 of record JBFRWE010000348.1, on the reverse strand, counting down.
ATGTTTTCACCAAAGTTATCTTGATACTCGTCGCTATCGAGATAAGAGTCAATCTCTGCTTCGTACCCTTGAGTATCTAAAATAGTACTGTGTTTTCTCATTTCTTCTAAGCCATCAGGAGTGCGACCTAGAAAATGTTTAAAGTTTAGCTCAACAAAACGATAACGGGGGCAGGTATCGAAGAAGCGAGAGCGATATACTTCCGATTTACCTACTGCACGGATAAATTCACGAACGCTGAGTTCGCCTCGTTTAAATTGGGATTCTGGGATAGTAGCTCTTTCGCTTTCCATTACATAAGCATTACCCAAAATTTGCCGATACACAGCACGGATAATGGTTTCTGCTTCTTCTTCTGAGCGACCTGGTACGTATTCATAAGGAGCGGTGTCTTCAAATAAGGCAACACCTAATTCGGATGCTGGTCCAAAAGCCATTAAAAAATTCTCCCTTCAGTAATCAATTTTCTCTGAATGAGTTTATAAATTTTTTGACTATGCAATTTAAGGTCAACGCCAGCAATATTCAAACCTTATTTGAGTTTTCCTCAAATACTAATTTGCAACAACCCCGAGACTCTTGTAATCCATTTATAGAGAGCCTTGGGTTGATATAATACCGACTTGCGTACACTTATAGATCAAGCCTAGAGATTTATTCGGTAAATTCCTTAATCTCTAAGCTCAAGCTAAAACATAGCCATGATTCCTCCTTGAGGACTAAAATTTTCTTTATCTCTAGTTCAAGCAAAACGCAATGAAGCAAAACGCCAAGATTTAAGATTGATTTTTTGCTTCGCTACGCCTACTCTAGCTATGAGATTATTACAAAATCCTTAGCTACCTGGGGAGGCGGATTCCTTTTTTTTAGGAATTAATACCCATTTTAATTTTAATTGCTGCACTTAAAAGAAACAGTGCATTTTAAAAAGGGTAGTATTTTGTCAAGGTTAGTCGAATATAAAGATTAGATTTGTGAGTCTATTCTTGGTTGAATCTTATGTAAATGCTGTCTTTGCAAGACTTTACATAGCATAAGTTTCGTAACACCTTGATAAATTCATTTATACAATGCTGCCAGAATCCTTATCATCAAGTTTTGTAAAACTTAATAAGAATTATATTAAGCTGTGTCGAGCTATACAGAATAAACACATCCTCTAAACATTAAGTTATGTAACTTTTTGTTCGACCCCAAAACCTATCTAGTTCATTTAAAGCAGGATAGATATTATCTGCTAGGACTTTAACTTTTTATCAGGAGTTTGAGGATTAACCGTAAATTCTCTACGCGATCGCTCTACTTCTTGATAAGTTAAGTAGTGGTATGTCTGTTCTGTTTTCCAGCT
>JBFRWE010000347.1:0-14489 GCA_051439345.1 Xenococcaceae cyanobacterium | reverse complement strand
CTCTACAACTATGCAACTTCCGTCAATTTTACGGACAAACCCCCATAATCCAATTAGCTAGTGGTCAACAAAATACAACTGTTATTCATGGAAATAATGGGGCTGGTAAAACTACTTTACTTAATGCTTTTACTTGGGTTTTATATACTAAATTTACTGCTGCTTTAGCTTCTCCAGAATTATTAATTAATCATCGTGCAATTAGAGAAGTAAATGCTGGTACTGCTGTAGAATGTTGGGTAGAATTACAGTTCGAGCATGAAAATAAACACTATCAATTAAAGCGTAAATGTTATGGGACTAGAAATAAAAATAATCAAGTAGAATATAGTCCAGCTAAATTATTTATGTTAGTTACGGCTGATGATGGTCGTTGGTATCCGCCGATTGAATCTCCAGAAGAGATTATTGCCAGGATTTTACCAGAAAGTTTGCATCAGTATTTCTTTTTTGATGGAGAAAGAATAGATCATTTTTTCCGTGCTGGACAAAATAAAAATATTGCCGAAGATACGAAAGAATTACTAGGAGTTAAAATTTTAGACCGTGCGATCGAGCATCTCAAAAAAGCCAAGAAAAGTTTACAAGAAGAGCTACAAGCCATTGGCGATTCAGAAATAAAAAGATTACTACAAGAACAAATCCAACTAGAGCAAGAAAGCGATCGACTTACACAGCGACAACAAGAAATAACTCAAAACCTCCATCAATTAGAACAACAAAAGCAGCTTTTAACTACTAGATTACTCGATTTAAGTGGCGCAGATGAGCTACAAAAATTAAAAGATACATTAGTTAAACAAGAAAAAACGATTAGACATAATCTAGTTCAGAGAAAAATCGACTTACAACAATTAATTTCTCGTCAAAGTCATACAGCTTTTTTATCTGAAATCACTAATGATTTTGGTAAATTACTTGAAGATTTACGGCGTAACAATCAGTTAAATGCTGGTATAAAACAAGACTTTATTCAACAATTACTTAAGAATAAACAATGTATTTGTGGTAGAGATCTTTGTCAAGATTCCGATGCCCATAATCATGTTCTATCTTGGCTCAAACAAGCCGAAAGGTTAAATTTAGAAGAAGAGGCTATTCGTCTAGAAATTCAAGTCAATAAATCTGAACAGCAATTAATAGATTTTTGGTCCAAAATAGACCAAGAACAAAATACCATCAATCAACAGTATAGAGAAAAAGTAAAAATTGAGAGTGAACTGGAACAAATTAATAAAAAATTAAGAAATTATCCAGACAAAAAAATACCAACCATACAAATATCAATTGAAAATATAGAAGCGGAAATTAAAAAACTGCTTAGAGAACAAGGGGCTAACCAACAACAACTAGAAATACAAAGCACAACAATTATTAGTCTCAAGCAAAAACTCAATAAAGATCGAATCAAAGAAGACAAACAAGCTTTAGCCAAAAAGAGAATTCAAACAACAGAAGAAGTAATTACCAGATTAATAGAAGTAAGATTGCGTATAGAAAAGCAATTTCGCATATCTTTAGAACAAAAAGTACAAGATATTTTTAAATCTATTTCTTTTACGCCTTATATAGCTAGATTAAGTAGCAATTATGAATTAACTTTAGTAGAAAATAATTCAGGAGCATTCACAAATGTAGCTGCTTCTACAGGAGAAAACCAGATTCTTAGTCTTTCCTTTATCGGTGGCATTATCGATCGAGTTAGAGAATGGAGTCAACGTAATACACTTATAGGAATCGATAGTAGTACTTTCCCTATCGTTATGGATTCTCCTTTTGGTAGTTTAGATTCAATCTATAGGCAACAGGTAGCTAAATTTGTCCCCCAACTAGCCAACCAACTAGTATTACTGGTGACAAAAACTCAATGGCTAGGAGAAGTAAATCAAGAAATATACAGTTACATTGGCAAACAATATGTGTTAGCCTATAGGTCGCCAAAATCTGATTGTGACGAAGATTGGTTAGAATTGGAGGGCATAAACTATCCTTTAGTGCAATATAGTAAAGATGAGTTTGAATATACTGAAATTATTGAAATATAGTGCTTATTAATTACACAATCGAAAAGCAATACTTGAGTTTTGTATAGATGATTGATTCTATAATTATTAGGGAGTGGTAAAAGCAGAAATGTTAATTCTAGAGTCAGAGCAAGTGCAATATTGTCAAGTTGTTGCCAATATAGAAGGACAGTTAAAAACAGAATCAGGGTTAATATATCAAAATAATGTATTCATTAAAGAAAAAACTTACTCTAAAGAAGATTTACCGATAGCAATTAAAGAGTGCAGGGAAGATTATTTAGACAATGAAAACATAGAAGTTCCCCTCTTAATTATTAAAGAAGAAAATAAAGTAACTTTATGGCTTGAAGACAATAGATTCAAACCAGAACAGGGTAATTCTCCTAGCTTATCTCCTCAAGAAGAACTAAAATCATCTGCTCAAGTAAAGGTAAAATCATCAGAGAAAATAAATATCAAGGAGTTGATTGCTAAAATGCGAGGAGAAGATGGTGTAGAAATAAAAACTCGTCGTTATCAATTAAAGCTATATAAACGTTGCTTTGTTGGTAGTGAAGCCGTAGATTTGCTAGTGAACCATCTTAAAATTTCTCGCACAAAAGCAGTGGCAATAGGAAAAAAATTAGTCCATAAAAAAGTCATTCATCATGTTACCGATGAACACTCATTTAAAGACGCAAATCTCTTTTATCGCTTCTATGAAGATGAAGAAAAAAGTATATGGACAGATAAATTGCTATAAATACTGATTGAATTTAATTTTAGACAAACTAGAGAATAATTACTGATAAGAGCTATCAATAAGCTGCCCTTCGATCTTTTAGGTCTCAAAGCTATGAAATATATACAAAGTATAGTTTAGCGTAGTTGTCTACCCGCCAGAATTCGCTCAAAGACAGCCTCTCCTCAAGATGAAGTCTGATTGCATCCAAGTGCTGCGAAGACCGCAATGGCTCAAAATTAGCAATAATTTTAAATTTAACTATTCTCTCTGCATAAATACTAAATAAATAAACAATAACTTTAATGTTAGACAGTGTCGGAAGATACTACCAATGATCAATAATATTTCCTCGGCATACAATCAGTTTATTAAAGTAGCAATATTAACTACTACTATTTTTTCTATTACTCCTATATTTTCTCTAAGTCTGGCACAAACAACTATAGAGACAGAGTGGTCGGTAGCACAACAAACTACCAAAAGTCTAGAAATTGAGAGTATTGTTCATAATGGCGTGAATAGAGCTTTAAATCCAGGAGAAACTTTAACTCTTACCATGAAAGGAACTAATGGAGTACAAGCTTCATTTCTAATCATAGGGGATAAATATACCGTTAGAGAAGTATCTGCAAAAGAAATAGAACCAGGAATTTATCAAAGTAATATACTAGTCTCACCTAGAGAGCGTATTGTAGAAGGTGCAGTTGTCGGAAGACTTCAGCGAGGAAAACAAGTTTTGTACAGTGCTGCATCCCAAGCCTTTAATTACAGCAGGGGAATGGCTAACAATCTTACTTTTCCTCAATCCCAACAATTACCAACAGAAAATCCGCCCACTTCTTCTCCGCTACAGGCATATACATTTGATAAAAACTTGTGTCCTCCCAAATTTACCAGCCATAGAAATGGAGAGTTAATAGACAATAATGGATTTTTGATTCAAGGTCAAACCAAACCCCATGCATCGGTAAAAATTACCGTCACCTCTCAACTATCTTTGATCGGAGAACTTTTACAATTTGAAGGAGATAAATTGATGGATAAAACCATAAAAGCCAACTCTGAGGGAATGTTTCAGCTAGCCGTTCCCATTAATAGTGCTGCTCCTTCAGGATTAAAATATATTATTAATGCAGTAGCAATTTTAAACAATCTCAAGAGCGAACCCACTCAGCTTACTCTTGTTCAACCCTAATCTTGTTGGATAATTGGGCAAATTACATCGTTAGTTTGATTTTTGGATAAGGATGGAGGGGTATCTATTAAAGATATCAGTTGAGTTTTGAGTATTTGTAATTGTGCTATCTGTTGTTCAATTTCCAGAATTTTGGCATGCAGCTTTTGTTTTACTTCCTTACAAGGGAGTTTTCCTTGGTCATGAATTTGTAAAATTGCGCCAATTTCTTGTAAACTGAGACCTAGGTTTTGAGCGCGTTTGATAAATGCCAGTCGGGCGATCGCCTCTGGTGAAAAAAGGCGAAATCCCCCTTCTGTTCTTGCTGCTGCCTCAATTAAGCCCAGTTCTTCATAATAGCGGATAGTTTTAACGGAAATTCCACTGCGAGCTTTAAGTTCGCCAATTTTTAGTAGTTCCGCCTTGGGTGTTTGCATCAGCTATTAAGAACTCCAAACCTCAACTCAAATATACTCATTAAGTATTAGTTAATGCCACAGGTAAATAATTGTCAATTGCTTGGCGTAATTCACTTTTTTGCTTAACCCCTTTCATTTCTTGAAGCATTTCCTTGTCACGGAAAAATTGAATGGTGGGTGTGCCTGTAACCTGACCCATTTGGGCGACTTCTGGGTCTTCAGTGATATCAATTTCGATAAAATGAACCTTACCTTCGTATTCGTCTACTACTTTATTGAGGATAGGGGTAAGGGTTTTACAAGGACCACAAGTAGGAGATACATATTTAACCATTAACAAGCGATCGCTTTCGTGGAATAATCTTCTAAGAGCATAACCACCATAATGACGAGTAGTATTGATATCAAAATCAGCTTCTGTATCCGCTTTTGTTTCTACTTGGCTGACTGTTTCTTTGACTTCTGACGATGGTAATTGATGATGTTCTATAATCAGATTGTGTTCTGATAACCATCTTTCTGCTAATAAAGCTGCCATACAACCAGTCCCTGCTGCACTAATAGCTTGACGGTACTCATGATCTTGGACATCACCAGCAGCATATACTCCTTCGACAGAGGTTTCTACTGTACCAGGTTTAACTACAATATAACCAACGGGGTCTAGTTCTAGTTGTCCTTGGAATAGGGAAGTGTTAGGATTATGTCCGATCGCATAAAATAATCCTTTAGCTGCAATTTCCGTCTCTTCGCCCGTCTTAGTATTACGCACTCTAATACCAGTCATTAGGTTGTTTTCCCCAAACACATCTACTGCTTCTGTGTTCCAGTGAACAGTAACTTTGGGATTGGCTAAAACTCTATCTTGCATGGCTTTAGAAGCGCGCATTTCTTCTCTACGTACCAACAAATGCACATGAGAACCATATTTAGTGAGATAGACTGCTTCTTCAGCAGCAGAGTCTCCACCGCCAATAACTACTAATTCTTGGTTGATAAATATGGGACTTGCCCCATCACAAATAGCACAAGCAGAGATACCATTACTCCAATAAGTCTTTTCACTGGGTAATCCTAGTTTTTTGGCAGTTGCACCAGTGGCAATAATAATAGTATTAGTTTTCAATTCTCTTTCGTCAGAACGCACTGTAAAAGGACGCTGACTTAAATCTACTTCGATTACATCCTCTGTATAACATTCTGTTCCCCAACGCTCTGCCTGTGCTTTCATTCTTGACATTAGTTGAGGCCCTGTAATTCCTTCGGGAAACCCAGGAAAGTTTTCTACTTCTGTAGTAGTCATCAGTTGCCCTCCTGGTATTCCTCCAGCTTGTAAACCTTCAAAGACAACTGGCTTAAGATTTGCTCGCGCTGCATAAATAGCAGCCGTATAACCCGCAGGTCCTGAACCAATAATTACTACGTTTTCTGTTTGTTGATTGGTCATAATATCGATCTCAAACTCGTAATGACTACGCTTTAATTGCTATTATAATAACAATCTTTACTTCTGTGCAAGCTGAAAATTAGGGAACTAGAGATATTAAGTTAAAATGCCTCCTCCTAATATTTTTTGATAGCGAATTTCTAACTCTTTTTGCATCCCAGGCATACTATTTAAAGTTGCATCGGCTAAAATAATTTTTTCTGCTGCTTCCCTAGCTAAATTGAGAACTTCTTGATCTTCTACTAAACTAGCTAAAGCAAAATCTGGTAGTCCAGACTGTCTTCTGCCTAATACTTCTCCTGGACCACGAAAACGCATATCCATCTCAGAAATAAAGAAACCATCTTGCGATTGTTCTAAAACCCCTAAACGTTGCTTAGCATCTTGACTTTTGCTACTACTCATCAAGAAACAGTAAGATTTGTGCGAACCTCTGCCGACTCGACCTCTAAGTTGGTGTAGTTGGGATAAACCAAAGCGTTCTGCATTTTCAATTAACATCACTGTGGCATTGGGTACATCTACCCCTACTTCGATAACTGTGGTAGAGACAATTATTTGAGTTTCATTATCCCGAAAATTATTTAAGGCTTTATCTTTGTCTACAGAATTCATCCGTCCGTGGAGTAGTCCTATCTGAAACTCGGGAAAAATCACTTCAGCTAGCCGTTTATGTTCTTCTACCGCAGCGCGAACATCGAGTTTTTCTGATTCCTCTACTAAAGGAAAGATAATATAAGTCTGTCTGCCTTGGGCAATTTCGCGACGAATTAGATCGTATACTTTCGTACGTTCTTTACTAGTAACTACCGTAGTTTGAATGGTTTGTCTGCCTGGAGGTAATTCATCTATTTGACTAACGTCTAAATCTCCGTGGAGAGTGAGGGCAAGAGTACGAGGAATAGGAGTTGCGGTCATAGTCAGAACATGAGGAGACTGTCCTTTGGCTAGTAACCGCGCTCTTTGTTCGACTCCAAAACGGTGTTGTTCGTCTATAGCTACTAAACCCAATCTGTGAAACTTAACAGGGTCTTGAATTAAAGCATGAGTTCCTACTAGTAGGGGTAATTCTCCTGTTTCCAGCATACTGTGAATTTCTCGTCGTTTAGCAGTTTTAGTTGAACCTGTGAGTAACTCAACTGGTAGATGTAATAAATTAAACCAACTCACTAATTTACGATAATGTTGTTCTGCTAGTACTTCAGTTGGTGCCATGAGTGCTGCTTGATAACCAGATTGAATTGCAGCGAGGATGGCAAAAACAGCTACTATAGTTTTTCCCGAACCTACATCCCCCTGTACCAGACGATTCATGGGAGTAGAAGATTGTAAATCTTGTAAAATTTCATTAACTACTCGTTGTTGGGCGTTAGTCAATTTAAAAGGGATAATTTGCCCAAATTGTTCTATTAATTGACCTGTAGGGATGAAGCTAGCACTCTGTTGATTTTGTTTCAGTTTTTGACGGCGTTGAAGAAAGCCTAACTGAAGATAGAAAAACTCGTCAAATATTAATCTGCGTCTGGCATGGGCAAGAATATGATGATCTGTGGGAAAATGGATACTCGCGATCGCTTCTTTTAATTTAACTAATCCATATTGTTGACGAATAACAGCAAGCAAGGGGTCTTTGAGTTGTTCTACAGCAGGTAAAACAGCAACGACTGCTTTTCTGACCACATCGGCAGTTACTCCTTCACTTAAGCCATAAACTGGTAAAATTCGCCCAATTTTAATCGAATCTATCCTTGCTCCAGGACTATCGAGGACTTCAATTTCTGGTTTTTCTAAAGTTACTCCGTATTTAGTTTGTTTAACTAAGCCAGAAGCAGCTACGATCGAACCAACAGGATATTGACGCTTATATCTTTCTTGCCAACCACGATTACTAAAGCGTGGACCAGAAAAAAAATGATTGAGCTTAATTCTACCAGTCCCATCTCTCAAAACTAGCTCGAAAATAGTCAGTTTCTTATTTTTGGGACTACTAAAACACTTACAGCTTTTAACACTACCAATAATAGTAACGGTCTCTCCTGCTTCTAAATCTACTATATTTCTTTGACGAGCATAATCTAGGTGTTCGCGGGGATAATAAAATAGTAAATCTCTGACTGTATATAAACCCAAACGTTCTAGATAAGTGCTTTTACGTCCAATATCTACTACTTGAGAGAGGGGTTGGTCTAAAGTGATAGGACGACTAAAGTAGCTAGGAGATTGAGAAGAATTTAAAGCACTGGTTTTGGGTAATTTAGCTTTTGGTGGGTTATTAGGTGTTTCGAGGATTTTGCGCTGTTGATGTAAAAAATTACGAGCATCAGTGACTAGATTTTGTCTTTGCTTAGAGTCTAGTTGGGAATAAGTAGCAAATTTAGTTGCCATTGCTTGCCAACGAGAACGTTCTGTATTGGGTACAAGAGTGGGTGGTTTACCCAAACTAAGACAAAGAAATTCACTAAACCGATATTGATTACCCATTAGATCGCTAAAACCCCGTTCAGCTTCTACTGAAAGAGCTTTATGTAATCTTATCCAGTCTGGCTTTTCTTGTTCCATGAGACCCACGACTATACCAAATAATTAAGGTCTTTTCTCTTTGGTCTGAAAAATTATCATGTTTGTTCTATTTTATTCTGTGATGAGAATTAGATTTAGTTTACAAACCATAAAGTCCAATAATCAAAATAGGTGTAATTACTGCCATGATTAAACTTAGTGGTGTTCCCAAGCGAACAAAATCTGTGAAGCGATATCCTCCAGGTCCATAAATCATGGTATTAGTTTGATAACCAATAGGAGTCATAAAGCTATTAGAAGCAGCAAAGGTTACTGCAAACATAACTGATAAAGGATTAATCGCTAAAACTGTGGCTACTTGAATTCCTAAAGGAATCATAAGTAATACCGCAGCATTATTAGAGAGAATGGAAGTCAGAATCGAAGTAGCGATGTAGAAAAATAGTAAAATCCAATAACCCGATAAATGGCTACCAATCAATAATAATGGTTTGGCTATTAATTCGGTTGCACCAGAATTTTCCATAGCTGTACTTAAAGGAATTAACCCTGCTAGCAAAAAGATTACATCCCAACGTACTGCACCATAAATTTCCCCTGGTTTTAAACAACCAGTTAAAACCATTAAAACTACTCCAGCTAAAGCACTAACCATGATAGGAGTAAAATTAAAAGCAGAAACAGTAATTACTGCTAAACAAATACCGACAGAAATGATGGCTTTGTCTGAGCGTAAATTTTCTACTGTTTTTTGTTCAATTACTAGTAATTCTCTTGTGGTTTGCAAACCCAGAAAACTTTGTTTAGGTCCTTGGACTAGCAGCAAGTCGCCAAATTTTAGAGGAACTTTACCCAAACGTTCTCTTAAAAACTCTTGTCCTCGACGAATAGCTAGTACGGTGGCATTATAACGTTGCCGAAAACGTAAATCTTTCAGAGTGCTACCAATCAAACGAGAATTAGATAAAATTAGTACCTCACCAATTCTTTCTTGTCCCGTGTTGAGTTCTTGTTCCCACCATTCCTGATTAAATTTAACATCAGGTAAGATTTCTAATCCTTTCTCTTCTTTAATATTGAGTAAATCTTCTCTGCTACCCCGCACAATGAGAATGTCCCCAGCATTAACAACTTTATCAGCGATCGGTTGAGGAAAATGACTGCCGTTACGAATTATTTCTAGTACATCTATATCAAACTTGCGCTGAATCTCGCTTTGAAGAAGAGTTTGACCAATCAAAGTAGAACGAGGAGTAACTACAACTTCGGTCACATAATCTTTTAAACCATAATCACCACCAATTGAACCAGTATTAGGCTGTTTGCGATTAGGTAAAATCCTAGGAGCCCAAAAAGCTAAATATATTAAGCCAATCAGAAAAATAAATATACCCAACTCAGTAAACTGAAAAAGCTTAAATTCTCCATAGCCTAGTTTTTGGGATAAGCCACTAGCTAAGATGTTGGTAGAAGTACCAATTAAAGTGAGAGTACCGCCTAAAATAGACACAAAAGACAAGGGCATTAACAGTTTAGAGACAGAAACACTTTGTTTTTTGCACCAATCTTCAATAATGGGAATAAAAATAGCAACAACTGCCGTGTTATTGATAAATGCACTGATTGGACCAACAACTAAACCCAAGATTAGGATTTGTTGAGTAGTGCTTTTTCCTCCCCAAGTAAGTAACCAATCTCTGACAACTTGAATTGCACCTGTACGAGTAATGCCAGCACTGAGGATGAACATTGCCATTACTGTAATAGTGGCAGAATTACCAAAACCAGCAATTCCCTCTTCAGGGGTGACTATCCCAAAGATCATTAAAACAATAGCAACAATAATTGCGGTTAAATCGACTGGTAGCCATTCAAAAACAAAACAGACTAGAGCAAGAATTAACACACCAAGGGTGACTATCAAATTTGTAGATAGCCCTTGAGAGTTAGAAGAGACTAAAGCTAGTGTATGAACGCTAAGACTAGGATTAATATTCATTCAGCGTTATTTAACTAATATTGAGCTAGTGTTTAATCAGATAACTTTCTCAAAATGATAACGTATGAAAATATTTAATCAACCAGCTTTATCTTAATCTTAAATTAGCAATTACAGTTAACTTCAATCAGGAATTAACTCGATCGAGCCTCCGCTAGCTTGTCTAGCGACTAAACTCGCATCCAAAGAGGAGATCTTACCATCACTATTGATATCTCCTATAAGTAAGGGATCGATCGCTCTATAAGCATCAAAACCAGAATTAACACCTACAGAGAAGTGAGCCATCAATGAAGTATCTAATCCGTTATGGCTACCATTACCACTTGCATCTCCTAAGTAAGCTACTTGTTCTACCGCAACATCTCCAACTCCAGCAATATTACCACCATTGAGACTTACCGATTCTATTTGCATCAATCCTGAATTACCATAAGTGGCTGTATCAGGAACTTGGGCATCGATAAATACTAGTTCTACTTCTTCTGAAGTTAACAAAGTCTCTCCCGTAAGACTTATGTTCGCTTGACCAGGAGTATCTAAATTTTTTTCAGCTATCTTCCAATCACCAGCTAGGTCAGGATTAACTAAAATATCTTGTACATCTAAGATCTCTGGGTCATAAGTTAGAGTAAAATCTATTTGACTTATTCCCTCACCATCATCGATAGTAATTGCTAAATCTCGCTCTTGAGCAGGGAAATTAATTGCTTGTCCTGGCGCACGGCTAAAATCATCAATACTCAAAACTCGATCGTTACTATTTTCCACTTTAAAGGTAGAGGTAAAGTTATCTCCAAAAATACCATTCCCATCTCCATCTAATAATGTTCCCGACTGAGTAACTAAACCATCTTGACGACTAAAAAGAGTCAGAGTATAGTCATCTGTTGCTAAAATTCCCCCAGTTTTGACAAAAGTAAGGGTATTATCATCTTCATTCCAAATTGCCGATCCTCTAATTATTTCCCCAGTGCTTTCTCTAACTAGAGTGAGATCGGCTAAATCATCACTTTGTGCTTGATTGCTATAGGCAAGATTAAATGAATTTACATCTATAGACTGATTAAACTGCAAAATAAAACCACTAGCAGTAGTTTGGAAATTAGTAACTTGTAAAGGAATATTGATGACAAAATTATCTGCTGTTAGAGAACTATCGTGAAAAATGCCGATCGTATTTCCAGAACTCAGGGTAATCTCAGAAAATAAACCTCCTTCAGAACCCACGCCAGTTTGGGTGACTGCATTTAATACTTCTGTACCATTGGCAAAACCTAAATTGGCAGCTATCTCAATAGTATCTTCAGCTACAACAAATTGAGTGATAACATCTGCGCCATTATTTTCCTCAAACAGAAAACGATCGCTGCCATCCCCTCCCAAGAAAATATCATTACCCGTGCCACCAACTAGAGTGTCGTCTCCTGAATTTCCTGTTAGTTGATCGGCACCGCCATTACCAAACAAAAGATCGTCTCCTTCTTGCCCAAAAAGGCTATCATTGCCTGCATTGCCTTGAAGAGTGTCGTCTCCTGAATTTCCTTGTAGTTGATCGTTACCTTGACCACCCAAAACTAGATCTCGATCGTCTTGACCAAACAAAAGATCATTGCCTTCTCCGCCTTGAAGAGTATCGTTGCCTATTCCGCCTTGAAGCTGATCGTCACCTTGTAAACCGTTAATAGTATCATCAATAATTGAACCAAAAATAGTTTCTCCTGCTGTTGTGGCGATCGCAGGAGTAGAACCTTGAGGCGTAAAACCATCTATTTCATAGCCAATATCTGCAAGCAAGGCTAAATCTATATTGGTTGGTAAATTACGACCACTATTTTTAGTTGGGTCTAGTAAAACAGAATCGTCATTAAAACCTTCTTTGACGTGTCCTAAATTTGACTCTAAAGGAATAGGATTACCGCCATTCTCTGCTAAAGCATTTACGCCATCAAAAGAGCCTCCTGCTCCAATAATATCGAAGATAGGAGCAGTACCAATCCCTAAAACGTGTCCAATTTCGTGTAATGCAACACTAACAAAATCGATTTGATTAGGATTAGGATTATCTAAACTAAAATCCCAATTAATTTGGGAATTAAACGAAATAGTCCCTGTCCAAGGTTGAAAATCCGAAACAGCACCCTGGTCACGAAAATCATCAGAAATTCTTCTTTGAAAAATATCGCCGATTAAATCAGTACCATCTACTTTTGCTTGTCCGAGGATTCCTATGTTGTCCCTAGAAAGATTTTCAGGAGATAAAATTCCTGGTTGGGAAAGATTAATAACATCTTCTTCTGTAGAAGAACATTGACAACAACAACATCCGCTTAAATGACAACCATGAGAATTTCTTAATTGTTCACCAGTAGAACCTCCTCCAAAGGGAGAAGTATTAGCACCAACAAAAATTAAAATATCATCAATTTCTTCCTCTAAAGTAACTATTTGATTCTCACCACTTGTAGGGTTTTGAATAGTAAACTTTACTCCCGCAGGAATACTTTCAAAGTCATCATTAATCAATGAAGACCAAATTTCACCAGCTTTTTCTAAGGCTTCTCTCCTACTAGCGTCATTGAAAAAACCATTACTATCAAATCGATAATCAAATTTAATTTCCATAAGATGGAATCCTAAGAGACAGGGCTATTTATCTCCATTTTCACCATCTCTTGTTTGAACTGCCTGAGGGAATATAGCTATTTTTTAATTACAGCTTTCTATTATTTGAAAGTTGATTAATCTCTTGCCTTTTTCCTAGCTTTAAAGTATATTAAGTACCCTAATTTTTGTTGATGATTGATAATTGAATTTATCTGATTGTAGGTTGGGAAGCAAGTTTAAATTGATACTGCGCGATTAGCTTCGCTGGCTCGGAAAGAGATCGCTCTATTTCCTTAGCTAACTCTGTAGATAAAGGTGTATAAGTTAATCATTACCTATCTTTTTTTCTAGCTATGCCCACCGTAAGCAAAATGAAATGGGGGTTGAGACGAAATATCTTGACTGCTATGCTTTTAGGAATTGGCTCGATTCTGACAACGTTTGCTAGTCTGAGTTTCGGAGTTGAGCAACTAATGCCTTTTTTGGGAGCAGCAGTCATTTATCCTCTCTATCTGTTGCTAGTAAGTCGCCGTTGCTATAATCAGGCAATGATCTGGGTTCTTTGGTGGGCTGTCTGTCAAAGTTTTTCTGTGGTAGGGGCAACAATTTTAGCTCCAGGGCAAGCTACTGAGGTAGTACTCAATGGTGCTGTTTACACGGAAAATATGTTTCACTGGATTCGGACAGGAGAAGGGGCAGAAGGGACGCTCCAACTTTTTTTGCCCCTTCATCTGCGAGAATACGCAATATTTTCGTTATTGTCACTGTTCACCTTTGGTAGCGCAGCTTTAATTCTGGGAACTTATTTACTCAATTACATGAATTTTTATGTGGGTCAGCTTATCTACCACAGTAATCATCCGTGGCTAGCTGCTATAGTGGGATGGCCACCGTGGTCTATGCTGCGAGTAGTTGGCTATATTGCTACTGGGTTGGCTCTCACCGCCTTAGCCTTAAATCTTGGTCACTACTTAAGCCGAAAATTTCCCCAGCTTAAATTTCCGCGCCAGTATTTTCTGATAGGAATAGGATTGTTAATAGGCGATCTACTCGTCAAAGCCACTCTTGCACCAATTTGGCAGAAACTTCTACAGATAGCTTTAGTTGGTACTATGAGAATCTGAGATAATTAATTATTCATTAAGTTAGGATAAACAGCCAATGAATAGTGATTTGATTCCCTTTCTTGCTGGAGTAGCTTTTCTCATTCTCTATCTAGTATTTTCAGCTTGGACGGAGATGGGAACGAAATTACCTTGGAAAAAGTAAGCGATCGAGTTGTTGACAAGGAAGAAGAAACAGGAAAGAAGTTTTTTATTTTTCGCCTTATGTTGGAACCCCAAAAAACCATAGAAAACATCATTGGCGGACTGACCTTATTAGCTGAGCGGCGTGTGCAAGTGGGCGAGCGGTGCTGCTTCGGAGATAAAGAAGGGTATGTAGAGTAGGGAAAACGCATCTAATTGACGAAATTCTTGTAAAATAAGGGTTCTCCTCAAACAAAAAAGTGTGATGTCAGTTGTCATTAAGTAAGAGCGATCGCTCGTAACTCCAGAGCCAATAAATTTAGCT
>JBFRWE010000346.1:0-5275 GCA_051439345.1 Xenococcaceae cyanobacterium | reverse complement strand
ATTTATTAGAACAAAAATAATATTCAGCTAAAAGCGTAAGCTAATACGCATCTAATTGAGATTATTGACAATTTGCTCGGAAAACATCAACCTTTCTCCCCTGCTCCTCTGCTCCTCCGCTTTCAAGAGTATGTTTTTAATAAAGTTGACAATCTTAACTCTAGTTAGAACGAAAGAATGGGCTTTTCCCCCTCTGCTTCCTCTGCTTCCTCCGCTTCCTCTGCCCGTCTCAACCGTCAAATCTTAAAATCATACCCCTGAAAGCTGCTCCTCTGCTCCTCTGCCCCTCTGCCACCCTAACCATGAAATTTAAATGAAGATAAGCTTATTATGTGCCTGTAATTAGGGGTCTAAGTCTTGCAATCATAGCAATTAGGGATTGTATTATTAATTTTGGTTAAAATTTGGCTCAATACACTATATAAGTAACTCTTAATTTCACTATTTGTTTTATAAATAAAGGGTACCATTGCACAAAAAAGATAAAAAATAGATAATTCCCGTATAAATACGTAAGTATAAATACTGAATTGAGCAATTATTTTTTAAGATAAGTGTGAGAAAAAAGAGTGAAACAAGAACTACTGAATAAAGCTATATCGCTAGGATGCAACGTTTATCAAAATTCTCTTGGTAAATGGGTGATTAAGGGTCTCATCAACAAAAAAATCTGGATATTACAAGAACAACAATCAAACGCATGGCTGATGACGTTTGATGAACTTTCGCAGGTGTCTTTAGGAACAGAAAAAACCTTAGAAGCTTTAGATATGTTAGTTAGATACCAAAGTACATAAACTTGAGCTTTGTATATGAAAGTCAATGTAATGTGCAAAAATTTAGTCTTTCGAGGCGAATTTTTGCACGATTCAATTCTCTTAAGGCAGGTATTTTAATCTTCTAAGCCTCCCATAACTACATCAATTAACTCATCGATAAACTCATTAGTTAATGGTTGATGTTTAAGCAATAAACGATAAAAAAGTGGGCTATATAAGGCATCGATCGCGACTTCTGCGTCTATATCTTCTCTTAATTCTCCTCTCTCTACCCCCCGTTTAAATATTCTTTTGGCATCTTCTCTTCTAGGAATAAGCCAATTATCACGAAATGCAGCTATTAATTCATCATTAGATTGTCCGCAACCAATTATACTAGCCAGCACTTCTCCTCTAGGACTTGTCATCAGCGTTACTACTTTTTGCATCTGTTCTCTAAAGTCTTCTTTCACTGAACCACGATCGGGAAAAGCAATTTCTGGGTTGACAGCTTCTAAAAAGGCATCCATGGCTAATGCTGCTTTAGTTTTCCAACGACGATAAATAGTTGGTTTACCTACCCCTGCTTTGGCTGCGACTCCTTCAATGGTTAAGTCTATAAATCCAACTTCATTCAGCATTTCATAAGCTGCTTTGAGAATTTTGGCACTGGTTTCAGGCGATCGCGGACGACCACGACCAGATTTGATAGTGTTTTGAGCTTTTTTGGTTTTAGTAGTTGACATATGTATGCTATCTTGTCTTGAAGTATATTAATTGCGTGGCGTTGCGTTAATAAAAAAATAGCTCAATTTACATTATGTCAATATGAGTACTTATCGTCAAATAGAAGTCTGATACTAAATCCTGTTCTCATAACCATCTTTTCTTTGAGAAGCAGGGGAGCAGGGGAGCAGGGGAGCAGAGGGGGAAAAACAAATAATTATATGGAGGGTTTGACAATCGGATTTCGTATGATAATACTGTTGACGAATTAGTAAAACCCCTATTCTGATCTTATCTCTCAACTTTGGGAGATAAGATCAGAGCTACAGGGGTTTGTTAATTTGTTAATAGATATTGCGCCAACAACATCTTAAGTGACAGCGTTTTCTGATTTCATCCATTTATCTGCTTGAGAATCATTTAATTCTTGTGTTGCTTTTGTCTTACCTTTAAGCAAACAATTCCATTGATATCGTCTCAGAAATTGACGAAACTCAAGGTCTTCATAACGGGGCTTTTGTTGCCACATACTTTTAAGATAACCAATTAGAATACCTAAACCTCCAACCAGAATTGGGGGTCTAGTCATACGGTATACAGAACTTGCCAGCAAATACAGAAGACCTGTTCCCATAAAATACTGTCCAAATCCATGTCTCATTCGTCCTGTAAACAATCCTTTATGACTTGAACCCATAGGTCGTAAATGAATGAAACGAAGATCTGGCTCATCCCAACTTACAGCAATCCAACCTAACATACGACAGCGATGACAATCAATACCATCCCACATTACTTCGCGTACAAATCCACCAATCTGCTTAAAGCACTCTACTCGATAAAACTTAGTCATACCGACAGATGCTTCATCACCACATTTTTCACTGATGAGTTGATCTTGCTTACCTTTAAAATAGGCTTTTCCACTACAAGTACCAATTCTGGGATTAGCTTCCATCCGTTCTATTAAAATCTCAAAGTATTTGGGTGGAATATCTAAATCCATATCAAACTTACATACGTAGTCATATTCTTCTGGGTTGATAGTTTGATACCCAACATAAAAAGCCTCAATAACTGCAGGTCCTACTCTTCTTCCACCCTCTCGATTATTTCTAATTACTTCGATGAAAGGATACTTACTGGCAGCTTCTGCTAGAATTTGCGGGGTTGCATCAACAGAGTTATCGTCAATAATAATCCATTTAGTAGGAAGAACAGTTTGAGCAACAACAGAGTCGATCGTGACCTGCATATTTTCTGCCTCATCGCGACAACCTGAAATTAAGACATACTTGCGAGATGGAGTGCCACTCGAACTGTTAATAATTGGTTTTATTTCTGAATTTATCATTGTGCTGCTTTTATGTTCTTAGATTATAAGACTTAGTTTTATACTATGTTTATATATGCTTGTTTGGTGTTTGATATACTCAGCAGAACTACGGTTGAGTAAAGTTTTGATCGCAGTATATAGCCAGAGTAAACTTCATCGTATTAAGACGGAGTAACTCTAACCATTCAAATTATCTCAAAATTATTAAGTAATTTTTGTGAAGACATCAACAAGATAGAATGATTTTGTTGAAAAGAAGTAATCATCTCAAGATAAATATTAAAGGAAAGAGATAATAGCCTCGGTCAATTAAATGTCAACGACCTGTTGTTTTATCAATAATACTGCTTTTTCTTGACTCAGATTATATCCGTTATCCCCACCCTGTGTTAACTATTGAAGCAGCGCATTGCAGGGAGACTATAATAGATATTTACAAAGAAAGATATTAATTGCTATTCCAATTACAATTCACTGTTCATGGCACACTAAATCTCTTGGGTCATAAGCTGTTATGCATTTATTTTGATTGCCGTAAAGCCTTGCTGAAAGAGATCTGGGCTTCAAAAATCCCAATTTAAATGCGTGTCAGCTTAATGGGATTATTTGAGGTGGCTCTCTTGTTAGTGATTGTCAATCCGCCATTATATGTACCTGGTCTTAATAATAAGGTGTCTCCAGCCTTTGATTTCTTTATTTCTGCTTCTAAATTATCGCTTGGATCCAGTACTTTCGTTACTGCTAAGGTTGGATTACTAGCCAATGTACATAACCCAAATATTAAAAGGAAAAATTTCAGAAAATACACTGTTGGTCTCCTCGAAATTCAGTAGATGGATAATTTTTTCAAAAGTAGCGATCGCTAATTAGGGCTGACAACAGGAAGTGGAAGTGGACTAATTTTTTTTCGAGCCCAAGCATTTCTCATTGTTCTGATACAATCGCTTAATTCAAAGATTTTACAAAGTCTTTCCTAACTTTTGAGATATTTCTTGACGTAATCTTTTAAATAGTTCATATTTCATGATAGGAAAAAAAATAATTTGATTGTTATTTTTATTTTCTCCCTATTTTTTCTTAATTCTATCTCTTTTTTTTCTCTTACCTATTATTAGTCTAAACTACAGTAATTAAATCAAACGGCTATCAAACATGAATTTATCAACAATCAAATTGAAGATATCAGTTCTGTTTCGCAGACAGCTAGCACGGGACACATTATGGATGCTACTTTCCAAATTATGTAGAGTAGTAATCCAAGCATTGTATTTTATTATCATTGCGCGCACTTTAGGTGCTGAAGACTATGGTTCTTTTGTTAGTGTTACTGCTCTAGGGACGCTTGCTTTTCCCTTTGTTGGTTTAGGTAGCGAACATATTTTAATCAAAAAAGTATCAACCGATAAAAGTTTATTTAGTTTGTATTGGGGCAATAACTTAGTGACCCTCTTTGTCAGTGGAGCTTTTTTTGCAGCTATTTTAATGTTATTATCTCCGATTATTTTCCCTGAAGATATCTCTTTGTTGAGTATATTCTTGATTTTGATAGCAAACTTAATTTTTTTGTCATTATTTGATGCTAGCATTAAAGCTCTAATGTCAGTATATAAAGTTAAAAAAGCAGCACAATTAGGAGTATTAGATACTAGTATAAAATTAATAGCTGCTATTTGTTTAGTAATATTTTTTCCTCAGCCAACTGTAGATACTTGGGCTGCATTATTTCTCATCAGCTCTGCAACAGTTAGTGGAATTGCAGTGTTTACTGTTACTCAGACGATTGGTTATCCTAAGCCTGTACTATCAAAACTAAAGCCAATTATTAAGGAGGGAATTTATTTTTCGATTGGTGCGTCTGCCAAGAACATTAACTCGAATTTAGATAAAACTATGCTGGCTAGTATGTCAACTCTGACACAGACAGGTATTTACGGTTCAGCTTATCGCTTTATTCAGGTAGGAAATACTTTACTTGTATCTATTTTTGGGGCTTCCTACACCAGATTTTTTAAATATGGTGCGTCAGGAATTAGAAGCGGTTGGGAGTTCGCTAAACAGTTGTTACCTGTATTAAGCCTTTATGGAATTGTTAGTTTACTTGGGTATTTAATTTTGGCTCCTTTGTTACCAGCTATTTTAGGAGAAGAATATCGAAATGCGATCGAGGCTTTACGTTGGTTAGCTCCTCTAACCGCGATTGCTGCGTTTCAAAATCTCGCAGCTAATACCTTAATTGGAGCAGGACATCAAAAAGCTCGAAGTGTAGTTCAAGTTACTTCTGCGTTACTAAACATAGGATTGAATTTCTGGTTAATTCCTCTCCATGGTTGGAAGGGTGCTGCTGGAGCTACTTTAATTTCTGATTCTTTAAGACTAATTTTTGTCTGGTTAATTGTGTTCTGGTTAATTCGCCGAGAAGGGTTTTGTCGCGACAAGTTTAAAAAGACAGAATAAC
>JBFRWE010000345.1:0-21923 GCA_051439345.1 Xenococcaceae cyanobacterium | reverse complement strand
GCAGCTATATAGTAGTTAACCTCGCTGACGTAACTCAGGATTGAAAATTTCGCTTAAACCTTCTCCGACTAAAGACAAACCTGTCACCATACAAGTCATAGCTAAACCTGGAAATAAGGCTGACCACCAAATCCCTGTCGGTAAAGCATCTAAAGCCAAGCGCAAATCGTGACCCCATTCAGGAATTTCTGATGGTAATCCTAAGCCTAAAAAGCCTAAACCACCTAAAATCAAAATAGCATCAGCAGCATTAAGGGTAAACAAGACAGGGACGCTTTGAATTACATTAAGAAACAAGTAACGAGATAAAACTCTACTAGTGGATGCGCCCATGGCTTGGGCTGCCTCGATAAACAATTCTGTTTTAATACTTGTGGTGTGATTGCGAACAAGACGGTAATATTGGGGAATATAAGCAATACTAAGAGCGATCGCCGCATTAAATACCCCTTTTCCTACTACGAAAGCTAAAGTTACCGACAGGAGTAACCCAGGTAAAGTATAGATGGTATCCATGAGGAACAATAACATTTTGTCTACTTTCCCCCCTAAGTAACCACTAACTAAACCTAGAGGAACACCTATAATCAAGCTAATGGTTGTTGCCAAAATAACTACTTTTAAAGCTGCTTGTGTACCGAAAAGAGTACGAGAAAATACATCATAACCCTGCCTGGTAGTGCCAAACCAATAATCTACTCCTGGGGGCTCATGGATAGGGTTACTTAAAGATTCTGTAGGGTCTTGCAACCATCCCCAAGCTTGCATAGAAGGAGCGAGCAGAGCAATTAAAATAAAACCAATAGTGATTATTAGTCCTACTATCATTAATTGTAGAGAAAGACTAGGACGAAAAAGAAGAGGTAATTTAAATTTGGTAGTGGTCATGATTTATAAGTAGTCGTGCAAAATTAATTTCTTGGTTGAGGTGGGGAATAGGTAATAGGTAATAGAGAAGAAAAAGTCTAATGTGTAATTAATTGTGTTTAGTTAGTTATCATCTATTTTTGAGCAAGTCGATACTTAGCAGCTTTAGTTAACAAGGAATCGGCAAAAGCGATCGCGTCTTCTGCGGAATGTCCTCCTGTGAGTTGGGCTAATTCTTCTCGACGCAATAAATGTTCATTTAAAGCTTTTACTCTGACTACTGTGCGAATATCGGGGATAGAAGAATCTCCATTTCTTTCTTTAGTAGCAGGGGAAGTTTCCTCAACAATCTGTTTCTCAACTCGAAAATGACCATCTGCCATGGCTGCCACTAGGGGTTGGTGAGTAACACAGAGTACTTGATGTTTTTGACTGAGTTGATGGAGTTTTTCAGCGATCGCTTGGGCTACTTTCCCTGAAACTCCTGCATCGATTTCATCAAAGATGAGGGTACTAGATTGTTGTTCTGATTGAGAAAAACATGCTTTTAAAGCCAAGAGAAAACGACTCATTTCCCCTCCAGAGGCAATTATAGCTAGGGGTTGTATTTCTTCTCCAGCATTAGGACTAAAATAAAATACTACTTTATCTGCCCCCATAGCTGTAGGAGGAGAAGGCATCAGACGGCATTCAAACAGAACTTTGTCCATAGCTAAAGGTTTAAGTTCTTTAACTAGCCGATCCCCTAATTTGGTAGCTGCCTTTTGTCTGAGTTGAGTAAGTTTAGTGCAAGCTTGTTCTAGTTTAGTTTGGGCAATTTCATATTCTTGTTCGAGGGCAGCAATAGAGCGATCGCTATTGGTAAGTTGGTTTAATTCTTGTTGTATATGTTCGTAATAGGCGATCGCTTCGGCTAAAGTTGAACCGTATTTACGACAAACATTTTTTAGTAGTCTAATTCTGGCTTCTACTTCTTCTAAGCGTTCTGGATCGGCTTCTAATTCTTCTCCATAGCTATTAATTTGTTGCCCTGCTTCTATTACTTGATTCAGCGCAGACTGCACGATCGAGAGAATTCCTTCTATTTCGCTATCATACTCTACCATTTCCGTGAGGTTAGCTTCTGCTTGGGCTAAAAGATCTGCTGCTGCTGATTCGTCTGTATCGTTTTGATAGAGAATTTGATAAGTTTGGTAACTTAGTTGTTGTAGTTCAACTACATGAGAAAGGCGATCGCGTTCTTGTTCGAGTAGTTCTAATTCGTCTGCTTCGGTTAATTCTGCTTCTTTTAAATCTTTAAGCTGATATTCCAATAAATCTTTTCTTTGCAGTAGTTCTTGTTCTGATTGACGGCGTTTAGCTAAATTTTGTTTAGCCTGTTGACAAATTAGATAAGCAGCAGATACTTTTTCTCGTTGCTTAAGTAAAGATTTGCCACCGTAGGAGTCTAATAATTCTCGTTGTCTTTCAGGAATCAACAAATTAACAGTTTGTCCTTGGGCGGTAATTTCCACCAAACCAGAACGTAACTCACTTATTATCTGACGGTTAACAGTCACACCATTAACTCGACAGCGCGATCGCAATTTTTCTTTAACCAAAGCTAGTTCACGAGAACAAACCAGAATATCTTCATCTAACGGTTCAATTTCTTGTGCTGCTAGCAATTCTAATAAAGTGGAATTGAGTTGAAAAGTAGCTTCTATAACTGCTCGCTCGCTACCACCTCGGATCATCCGAGAATTAACTTTACCCCCTAATGCTACATCGATCGCATCAAGGATAATCGATTTTCCTGCCCCTGTTTCCCCTGTAAGGACATTTAAACCCTGGTTAATATCTAATTCCAGGCGATCGACTAAAGCAAAATTGTTAATTCTTAAAGCAACAAGCATTTATATTAAGCTCAATCAATTTAAGCAGAGGTTGCATTAATAAGTATAAAAATAATCAATGATCAATACTATCAGCAGTGTAGCGGAAGACAAAAGCAAGGGGAATAATTTGGGGAAAATCCCTCGATCTTCAATTTTATTTCATATTTTCTTGACTACTTATGTTTACATACACCAATAGTAAAAAAAAGACTGCGATCGCCGAAGAGTTATTAGCTATTCGTAATGGAGAAATGCCTTGGGAAGAAGTTAATGCTTGGCGATCTCAATTCAAAAGGCAGAGATTCAAGTTGTATACTCTGCATTAATTTCTACGTACTTATAAGTTAGATCGCAACCCCAAGCTATACTAGTACCAGAGCCATTCCCGATACAAACAGAAATCAGCACCGTATCTTTTTGCAGATATGCTCCTGCTGCTGCTCGTTTAAGATAGTTACTTGCTGCGGTACGATCGAACTCTAGGGGTTGACCATTTTCCATTAAGATAAAATCCCCTAACTTAATTTGTAATTCATCTTGAGAGAATTTTACTCCAGCCCTTCCTGCTGCTGCTGCAATTCTACCCCAGTTAGGATCGCGCCCAAAAATAGCAGATTTAACTAAAGATGAACCAGCGATAGTTCTAGCTACGATAGAAGCTGCTTTATTATCGGGTGCGCCAGATACTTGTACTTCGAGCAAACAAGTAGCTCCTTCTCCATCACGGGCGATCGCTTTTGCTAAATGCTGACATACTGCGGTTAACATTGCTTCTAGCTTTTGAGCATTCTTATCCATCTCGGTAATGGCAGAAGTTCTAGACTGACCATTAGCCAGAGCAATTACAGTATCGTTAGTACTAGTATCTCCATCTACTGTGATTTGATTAAAGCTTTTATCTACAGCACGCTTTAACATGTCTTGCCAGAGATGAGTAGCCACCGCAGCATCACAAGTAATGAAAGATAACATAGTTGCCATATTAGGATGAATCATACCCGAACCCTTGGCAATGCCACCGATGCGGACTGGGCGATCGTCAATAATAGTTTCTAGGGCGATGGATTTAGTAACCAAATCTGTAGTAATAATAGCTTTAGCAGCGTCTTCTCCTCCATCTTCGGAGGCTGCTGCGACTAAGCTAGGAATACTTTTGGCTAAAGCATCCATTTTAATTCTTTGTCCAATGACTCCTGTAGAGGCAAGAAGAATGGCTTGAGGGGAAATATTTAATTCTGTCCCCAATAATTCTGCACTTTTAAGGGCATCTTGCCAACCTTGCTCTCCTGTAGCAGCATTAGCTTGTCCTGCATTACAAAGAATTGCTCTGGCACTGGCTTTGGCTTGAAGACGCTGGAGACAATAGTCAACACAAGCAGCGCGAACTTGAGTAGTAGTAAATACTCCTGCTGCGATCGCTTCTGTTTCGGATAATATCAAAGCTAAATCTGGCATCCCTGAAGATTTTAACCCTGCTGCAATTCCTGCTGCTTTAAACCCTTTGGGTGCTGTTATCCCACCGTCAATTTTTTGCCAATCTGCCATTTGTTGTTACTACTGCCATAAATTTAAAGCTGATTATAGCTAATCTTATGCTAGCTTTAAATAATCATTTCGGTTCTGATAGGGCTCAGCTATCAGACGTAAGGGGGAAAGTTCAGTGTAAAGCTGACGCTGTCCCGCAACTGTGATGAGATTATATTCTATCTCTAAGTCAGGATGCCCGCCGATCTACAGTTAACAGTTATCAGTTTTTTAACTTCGATCGATAACTCAAAAACTAGCTCAACCTTCAATAAACATATCTGCGAGGTACGGATTTTGTTAAACTCATTTTGGTCTAATCTCCCTATTTTAGTTACTTGTGCATTCTTAACCAGAGAAAATAAAACGAATTTAGGTTTACTTCTGAGTTTAGGTGCGATCGCTTTTTCCTCTACAGCTTTATTTCGTTAAATCAGCATTGAGAAATTCGGCAACATCCCGATCCAATTCAAAATTAAAACTCAACAAATAAGAAAATTAAATTATGCATAAAATTCCTGTTACCGTCATTACGGGTTTTCTTGGCGCGGGTAAAACTACTCTAGTGCGCCATCTACTGCAAAATAATCAGGGAAGACGTATTGCTGTATTAGTCAATGAATTCGGCGAAGTAGGCATAGATGGAGAGCTATTACGTTCTTGTCAGGTTTGTGATGAAGAGGATAATCCTGATAGCAATATTGTAGAACTAACTAATGGCTGTCTTTGCTGTACGGTGCAAGAAGAATTTTATCCAACTATGCAGGAATTGCTGAAACGGAGAGATAAAATTGACTGCATTCTGATCGAAACCTCTGGATTAGCCTTACCTAAACCATTAGTTCAAGCTTTCCGTTGGGATGCTATCCGCAATGCTGCTACTGTCGATGGTGTAGTTACAGTAGTCGATTGTCAGGCTTTAGCAGAAGGAAGTTTAGTAGGAGACTTAGAGGCTTTAGAGGCACAGCGTCAAGCAGATCCTAACTTGGAACACGAAACACCGATCGAAGAACTATTTGAAGACCAATTAGCTTGTGCCGATCTGGTACTCTTAACTAAAACAGACTTAATTGATAAAGCTACCCTAGATAGAATTAAAATTTGGTTGGAAAAAGAAATTCCTACAGGAGTAAAAGTTGTTTTCTCTCGGCAAGGAGAAATTAATCCTGACCTCTTACTTGGGTTTAATGCTGCGGTAGAAGATAATTTAGATAGTCGTCCCTCTCATCATGACCATGAAGAGGAACACGACCACGATGATGAGATTAACTCGGTACAATTAGTTGTCGAGCGCACTTTTGAACCCAAAAAGTTAACCGAACAACTTAAACAACTAGTTCAACAACAAGAAATTTATCGTGTCAAAGGCTTTATCAATGTAGAAGGTAAACCCATGCGCCTGGTATTACAAGGAGTTGGTAATCGCTTTGAAACTTTTTACGATCGCTTTTGGTTGCCCGATGAACTACGTCAAACTCGTTTAGTATTTATTGGACGGGAATTAGACGAAGGGTTGGTTAAGCAAGCAGTAATGGCATAAGAAAAGCGACAATGGATAATTGATAAGCTTAGACGCATTTAAACTGCATTCTTCAATTCTGGTCAAGGGAATAGGCAAGAGGGAATAGGCAAGTTAGGTGAGTAAAAGCTTAATTGTCAATTTTATTTGGGAAATCTTGTAGGGGCAAGGCACTGCTTTGCCCCTACTTCTATCTAATTCGATAGTTTTGATTTGTGCCAGAATTCCAATCTATTCTGCTGGTTTAAACTCTAGAGAAACCCCATTCATACAGTAACGTTGACCAGTAGGACGAGGACCATCACTAAATACATGGCCTAAGTGTCCCCCACAGTTACTACAATGAACTTCAGTTCTAGTCATAAAGAAAGAGCGATCGACTGATGTTTCTACTGCTGCTTCAATAGGTTCGTAAAAACTAGGCCATCCAGTCCCGCTATTGTATTTTGTATCTGATGTAAATAAGGGTTGTCCACAACCAGCACATACATAAGTACCCCGATCGTAATTTTTATCTAGAGGGCTAGTTCCAGCGCGTTCTGTACCGTGTTTACGCAGTACTCGGAATTGTTCTGGAGTTAATTGTTCTTGCCACTCTGCTTCAGTCTTATTAACTGCAAATTCTTTCTTAGAAGTCGTCATAAATTTTGAATTTTGAATATTATTTAGTAACCATCAATTATTATTATGCAAATTCAACTTGAATGTGAGTTTGTGGCAATTGTTTCTCAACCGTCCTTCAGTGAACTAGTGCTTTGTCAAAATTGATTTGAGGGATAAATTTCGCTCGATATCTCCCCCTGCTTCCCCTGCTTCCTCCGCTCCCTCTGCTTGCCTCAACCCATCATTTCAAAATTGACAGACCACTAGGGTACTTCCTTTCTCATCTAGTTAAAATAGATAAAGATAAAGATCTATCAACAAGTAGCTAAGAGCTTTTCTATAGATAAATGACCTATCATACTCATAATTCCCAAAGTCGGTCTGTAATCATTCGTTTAGAAGAAATAGATAAAATCTATGGTAGTGGGGATACTCAAGTTTCTGCATTAGATAAGGTTAATTTAGTAATCAATCAAGGTGAATACTGCTCGATTATGGGCGCATCTGGTTCGGGTAAATCTACAGCTATGAACATTATTGGTTGTTTGGATCGCCCCACCAATGGACATTATTATTTTAATTCTGTAGATGTTTCTGGATTAGCTGATGATGACTTAGCAACTATTCGCAACCGCAAAATTGGCTTTGTTTTTCAGCAATTTCACTTATTGCCTCAAATGACAGCTTTAGAAAATGTCATGTTACCAATGGTCTATGCTGGCATAGATTATGAAGAAAGACGAGATCGAGCTAAGTATGCTTTGGAACAAGTTGGCTTGGGTCAAAGACTTAATAATAAGCCCAATCAACTTTCGGGAGGACAACAACAAAGAGTAGCGATCGCTCGTTCGATTGTGAATAATCCTTTACTTTTGCTCGCGGATGAACCTACTGGTGCTTTAGATTCTCACACAACCCAGGAAGTATTAAACATTTTTAGCGAGTTGCATAGTACAGGAATTACTGTCGTAATGGTCACTCATGAACCAGAAGTAGCTCGTCAAACAGAGCGCATTATTTGGTTTAAAGATGGTCAAGTTATTTACCCTCGACTAACCCCAGAAGAGATGTTAGAAGTAGCATTAGCTAAATCAGTTAATTAAAAAATTACCAAAACAATATTAAAAAAATATAATTATTCGTTAATTGTAAATTGACTAAGTATTTACTTTTATAGTCTAATTTAAGAGATAATACTTAATTAAGTAATTTGTATTTTTGTATACTAAGATTATTAAACCAACAGAAATTATTAAGAAGCAAGAGGTAAAAGATAAACTCGTGGCTCGGCATAATAAGGTGTCTTCCGATCAAAGGCTAGAAGAACAAACCAATGATTCTGCTTCCCTAAGAAATTACGAGGCAAAAGCGATCGCTAATTACTATCGTTATCGACCTTGGCTTGTTATCTGGCGTTCCCTCAAAATAATCTGGTTTTTTGGTGTTTTTCTGCTTAATTTACAATGGGATCATTGGACAGATAAAAAACAGCAAAATCAGCAAAAGCGTGCCAAACAATTGGGGGAAATTCTGACTACTTTAGGCCCTACCTTTATTAAAGTCGGGCAAGCTCTATCTACTCGACCAGATTTAATTCATAAAGACTTTTTAGCCGAATTAATTAAGCTACAAGACCAATTACCACCTTTTGATAGTAAGCAAGCTTTTGCCATTATCGAATCGGAATTAGGCTGTAGTGTCGAGGAAGCTTATCGCGAGATTTCTCCTTTACCTATCGCTGCTGCTAGTCTCGGTCAAGTTTATCGTGCTGTTTTGCACAGTGGAGAAGAAGTAGCAGTCAAAATACAACGCCCTGGTTTGCGTTCTATCATAACCATAGACTTATATTTAATGCGCTGGGCTGCTAGCTGGTTGGGGGGTTTGTTACCTTTAAATTTGGGTCACGATCTAACCATGATTGTTGATGAGTTTGGCATTAAGCTTTTTGAAGAAATTGATTATCTCAACGAAGCAAGAAATGCAGAAAAATTTGCTACTAATTTTCAGGGCAACCCAGAAGTTAAAGTTCCCCTAATTTACTGGCGATACACTAACCGTCGTGTCCTCACTCTAGAGTGGATTAACGGTATTAAATTAACAGATATAGATAAGATTAAAGCAGCCGGACTAGATTCCGATCGTCTGATTAGAATTGGCGTAACTTCAGGACTGCAACAACTTTTAGAATACGGCTTTTTCCATGCCGATCCCCATCCTGGCAACTTGTTTGCTACCTTGGATGGTCGTATGGCCTATATCGACTTTGGTATGATGGATCAGTTGGAAGAAAATACCAAAGAAACCCTAGCTAGTGCAGTAGTTCAGCTAATTAATCGAGATTATCATGCCTTGGCTAGAGATTTTGTCAAACTAGGCTTTTTGACTCCAGATATTAATATAAACCCAATTATTCCTGCATTGGAAAAAGTATTAGGGAATGCCATGGGTGAAAGTGTTGGTGACTTCAACTTCAAGACAATTACAGATGAATTTTCTGAGTTGATGTATGACTATCCTTTCCGAGTTCCTGCTAAGTTTGCTCTCATTATTCGTTCTCTGATTACTCAAGAAGGACTTGCCCTCAGCTTAAACCCCAATTTTAGAATTGTTGAAGTATCTTATCCCTATGTATCTCGTAGGCTATTGACAGGAGAATCCGCTCAAATGCGGAAACACTTAATCGAAGTCTTAATTAAAGATGGTAAGTTTCAGTGGGAAAGACTAGAAAATATGATTGCGATCGCCCAAAATGATGGAGGATTTGATATCCTACCTACTGCTCGATTGGGTTTACAATATCTTTTCTCGGAAGAGGGACAATATCTTCGTCGTCAATTACTATTAGCACTTACTGAAGACGAAAGACTACATACAGCAGAAGTACAACGTCTTTGGACTCTAATTAAAGATGATTTAAAACCCCAACAAATCTTTGACTTGGCTTTTAGTACGATCAAAGAGTTTTCTGTAGAAACTGTGGCAGCAGTTATTCCCACCGCTACCCATTCACGATAAATTAGTTGAGGACTTTATCTTCGGTAAAATAACTTAATATGTATTATTATCCTCAACCTCCCTTTTTACTCTGTCTACTAGGGTTATTTGTGGGAATTACTTGTGGTTCGGCTTTTCAGACCATGTTGAAACAAAAATTAGAACAATGGTCAAAAGATGGGGGTAGTGGAAATCTTGCCCAATTGGATAATCGGGAATTGCAAATAACTTACTTGGGTATTTGTTTAGGAGTTTGGATTTTTCTAACTGGTGGTCTGGGACTTTTTAGTATTAACTGGATCATTGCTGTTGGTTTGTCTTTACCTTTAACTATTTTGACAACATCTTTGATGTGGACTCAGTTAATTCAGGTGCTTATGCAAATACAAGAAGGTGGTTCTAAAGCGTTAGACTTAGACAGCTGGATCTAAACAAAATCCTCCACGCTATACTCTTTAAGATTTAGCGTGGAATTGCAATTGATATTCAACTCAGATCTTGCACCAGTACAAAAAAACTAGATAATTAGAGTTTGGGAATCAATTTATTACCCTTTTCCCTTTTCCCTAATAAAACAAATCAGTTACAGATTAGGTGCAAGATCTCAGTTCAATACTTCTAGATTAAGCATGCATAATGATGTTTAAACAATTCTAGCGATCGCCCAGAGCAAAAAACCAACAAAGGCGATCGCTATTTTTAATTACCCATTTTGTTTTCAGAGCGAACACTGAGATAACGATCGAGCCGAATAGCTTGTAGTACAGTAACAACATCTTCTCTACTTTCACCCAAAGTATGAAGAATGTGTCCTCCCATCTCTAAAGCAGCTTCAAACTCTGGCTGTACCACCTCTTTTGCTCCCATTTTGGTTAACAAATCGATTTCAGGGTTACTATGGGAGCGCACAACAATATCTAATCCTGGTGCAAGTTCGAGAGCATGAGCAAGGAGAATACGAGTACTAGCAGGATCGGGTAGAGCAATAGCTAGAGCTTTAGCTTTGGATAAATGAGCCTTTTCTAGTACTAATTCTGAATCTGCATCACCAAAAATGTAAGGAAGTTTCTCCTGTCGTAATCGTCTAATAGCAGCCTCACTATTTTCAATTACTAAGACAGAATAACCGCGATCGCATAGCATTTTAACTATGGTGTGTCCAACTCTGCCATAACCCGCTACTACCACATGCTCGGAGATAGTTTTCGGTAGAGATATTTCTCGGTTTTTCTGTTGTTGCCGTAGATATTCATTAATTACTGGTATACGAGCAATATATTGAGCTATTTTCGGGGAAAACTTGATACCAATAGGAGTTATAACTAAAGTTATTGCTGTTGTACCGATGAGTAGTAAATAGGTTTCTTGAGAAATAAATTCTAATTCGTATCCAACTAAAGCTAAAACAAAAGAAAATTCTCCAATTTGGTTTAGTCCTAAAGAAGAAATAACGGCAGTTTTGAAAGAATAGCCAAATTTCCAAATAATTGGAAAAATAACGATCGCTTTTCCTATCATCACCAAAGTTACTAAACCTAAAATTGCCCCGAAATTTTGCCATAAAATATTGGGATCGATTAACATGCCAATAGCAGCAAAAAACAGACTAGCAAAGGTATCTCGTACGGGAATTACTTTGGCTAAAGCTTGATCGGCATAATCAATTTCCGCAATCATTAACCCTGCTACAAAAGCCCCCATTTCGATCGACAAACCCAAACTAGCGGTAATTAGGGCAACTCCTAAACACAGAGCAATTATAGTCAACAGAAATAATTCACTGTTTTCTGTATGGGCTACAGTTTTCATTAAAGAAGGAATAAACCAGTAACCAAAGGCAAAAGCACAGCTAAAAAAGAGAATTGCTTTTAATCCTGCCCCCAATAAAGCAACAGCAAGATTATTAGGTTCATTAAGAGCGGGTAAAATAGCCAAAATCAATCCCAATGCTAAATCCTGAGCAATCAGAATTGCCAGCATAATTTGACCGTGGATAGTATTAGTTTCTCCTCTTTCGGTTAAAGTTTTGAGTACCACTGCCGTAGAAGAAAGAGAGAGAATTGCTCCCAGTAAAAATCCTTCTGTTGGCGAACCTGCCCAACCACAAAGCAGAGTAATTACTGCCACTAAAAGTGTAGTCAAGCCTATTTGAAGTAAACTACCACCAATAGCGATATCTTTAACTCGTTTCAATTCCGCCAGGGAAAATTCTACCCCCAAAGCAAACAGTAAAAAAGCTACACCTACTTCTGCTAAAGACTTAATCTCTTCAATCTGGCTAATAAGTCCTAATCCAAAAGGACCGATCGCTAAACCACAAAAAAGATAACCTAAAAGCACAGGTTGACCCAGACGATTGGCAACAAAACCGCTCACAGCAGATGAAGCCACAACTATAGTTAGATCGAGAATGAAAGTGTCTACCCCTGCCATGCGGTTGCCAATTTTTTGCTATTTTACACCTAGATTTTAGTTAGTCTGACCAAATAGATGGGTTTTTCCTTAATCAATATTTAAGTCCTCAGATAAGTAATGAGTAGGTAGAGATAAGGCATGCCTTGTCTTTACTAGTGAGTAGGGAGTATAGATTTCTAAAAACCAACCACTAACCACCAACAGTTGTAGGGACGCATCGCGATGCGCCCCTACTAACGACTAACCACTAGGATCTTAATCAAATCTAGAAACGGAGAGGGAGGGATTCGAACCCTCGAACGAGTTACCCCGTTACAGCATTTCCAGTGCTGCGCCTTCGACCACTCGGCCACCTCTCCAGGTTGCACTGCGATTTACCATTATACATGGAAAAAAGATTTTTTTATCATGTTGGCAATTCTTTTTTGTTGGTAGACTACAAATTGAGCCATTTGTCTTAAAACTAACTAATGACTAAATCCCATAAAATTACAGTCCACTATCGTCAAGCGGGTACAGTACATACAATGGAAGTCCCCGAAGATCGCTATATTCTGCAAACAGGAGAACATCAAGGAGTAGAATTACCATTTTCTTGTCGTAATGGGGCTTGTACTACTTGTGCTGTCAGAATTATATCTGGAGAAGTTTATCAACCAGAAGCGATGGGAATATCTGCCAAACTAAAAGAGCAGGGTTACGCCTTGCTATGTGTTAGCTATCCTCGCTCTGATCTCGAAGTAGAAACCCAAGATGAGGACGAAGTATATCAATTGCAGTTTGGTCGTTATTTTGCTAAAGGAAAAGTAAGATTTGGTTTACCTCTAGATGAAGAGTAACTATAAGCAGTAAAACAAACTTAACAATGAGGATGAATTTTAGTAGACTCATAAGGAGTTTTGCGATCGATATTCTCCTTTGAGACAACTATGAGGCGTAATGACACTAAATTCTCCTGAACAACTACAAATATTCTTGGATGTTGCTACAGAAGCTGCCCTAGCTGCTGGAGCTATCTTACAAGACAACTACCGTAACCTAAAACAAATAGAAGAAAAAGGTCGCCCTGGAGATTTAGTTACTGAGGCGGATAAACAAGCAGAAGCAGCAATCCTCAAAGTACTTAATCGTCATGTTCCCCATCATCAGATTTTAGCTGAAGAATCAGGCAAGCTAGGACAAGCAGATAGTGAATACCTTTGGGCGATCGATCCTCTAGATGGTACAACTAATTATGCTCATGGCTATCCTATGTCGGCAGTTTCTGTGGGCTTGAGTATCCAAGGTAGCCCCCAAGTAGGAGTAGTTTACAATCCTTTTCGAGATGAATTATTTCGTGCTGCCAAAGGGTTAGGTGCTACCTGTAATCGTCGTCCTATTCAAGTTTCTCAAACTCAAGAACTAGGTAAAAGTTTGCTGGTAACAGGCTTTGCTTACGACAGACGAGAAACTACAGACAATAATTACGCTGAGTTTTGTTATCTAACCCATCTTACCCAAGGTGTCCGCCGTAGCGGTTCGGCTTCTTTGGATTTAACCGATGTAGCTTGTGGCAGATTAGATGGTTATTGGGAAAGAGGACTTAAGCCTTGGGATGTAGTCGCTGGAATTGTTTTACTAGAAGAGGCTGGGGGAAAAGTAACAGCTTACGATGGTAGCCCTATAGATATTAATTCTGGTCGTATTCTGGCGACAAATGGAGAGATTCATCCCCATTTGAGTAAAGCTTTAGGGGAAACTCCTGCTTTAAGCGATTGGAAATCTACTAATAATTAAGGAAAATCGCAGAAAAAAGCTAGCAGAAAGCCATATCTACTAGCTTTTCTTCAGGATCATTTTAATTATTACGTAAAACCTTAATAAAATTATTCTTGATCTTTATAAGGTTCTCCTTCAAAGGGCTGTACTCCTGTTTTTGGATAGTCATCATCAGTGGGCTGAAAAAGTCTGGAGACTCCTTTCAAGATAGATTGAACTGAATCTTGTAGCCATTGGAAAATTTTCATCTGTTTTACCTCTTCAATTAATTATTCAGAAAATATCTACTAGACTTTTGTATGGATGTAGAATTATCAGAAGCTAACTGCACTTATGACATTCATCTTGGGCATAGTTATAGTTAGAACTCCATCAATAAGTTCGGCTCTAACTTTGTCTGCTTGAATTTTTACTGGTAAAGGAACACTGCATTTAAGCTGCCCATAATGAAGTTGAGAAGGAATTAGTTCTTTTTCAGTTTTTAACTTGTGTTGGTCATGAACTCCAGAAATCGAGATCGACTTAGTTTCAGCACTAATATTTAAATGATGAATTTCAACCCCTGGAACTTCTGCCTTGAGAATCAAATTTTCTCTAGTTTCGTTTAATTCAATGGCTGGACACCAGTTTTTATTTTGCCCTTTCATCGATATCCTCTCCTAATGCTTCCATACCTAAGAACTTGATGGAAATTAGTTTTTATCTTTTCTGGTTTTAGATTAAGCAAAAAGTTTGAAGAACTTGTGAGGATAACTAATCAGAAGAGTTCAGACTTCTCTTCGCTTAGGACCTATAAATCACCTCCAGATACTGGTTCTCCCGAAGAGGATTTTTCTGCGGGAGGCAATACTTGATTTTTTTATTGATAAGAACTCAGATAAGTAATGATAGGATCATCTTTTGCAGATATGAGCTAAAAATTATGGCAGAAACTTTAATGTTCAATGCTTTGCGAGAAGCCACTGACGAAGAGATGGCGAGAGATAATACCGTTTTTGTCTTAGGGGAAGATGTGGGGCATTATGGTGGTTCTTATAAAGTTACCAAAGATTTATACAAAAAATATGGCGATCTACGAGTATTAGACACTCCCATTGCCGAAAATAGTTTTTGTGGCATGGCAGTTGGTGCTGCTTTAACAGGGCTACGCCCCATTATTGAGGGGATGAATATGGGTTTTTTACTACTAGCCTTTAACCAGATTGCTAACAATGCAGGAATGCTACGCTATACTTCTGGTGGTAATTTTACTATTCCCATGGTAATTCGTGGCCCTGGGGGTGTAGGTAGACAGTTAGGTGCAGAGCATTCCCAAAGACTAGAAGCTTATTTTCATGCTGTGCCTGGTTTAAAAATCGTTGCTTGTTCTACTGCTTACAATGCTAAAGGATTACTAAAATCAGCTATTCGAGATAATAATCCTGTTCTATTTTTTGAACACGTACTACTCTACAATCTCAAAGAAAACTTACCAGAAGAAGAATATTTAGTTCCTTTAGATAAAGCAGAAATAGTCCGCAGAGGAAAAGACGTTACTATTCTTACCTATTCGCGGATGCGCCACCATTGCACCCAAGCTTTGAAAACACTAGAAAAACATGGCTACGACCCTGAAATTATCGATCTTATTTCTCTTAAACCTTTTGATATGGAAACTATCAGTGAGTCGGTCAGAAAAACTCACCGAGTGATTATCGTAGAAGAATGCATGAAAACTGGAGGAATTGCAGCAGAATTGACAGCTTTAATTAACGAGCAACTATTTGATGAGCTAGATGCCCCCATACTGCGCTTATCTTCTCAGGACATCCCTACACCTTATAACGGTATGCTAGAGAGATTAACTATCGTCCAGCCAGAACAAATTGTTGAAGCTGTAGAGAAAATGATGAATTTGCGTATTTAGTTAAGGGTATTTTTTTTGTAGGGACGTAGAATATTACGTCTCTATAGGATTATGCTCGGACTTCTTCCTGTTTTTACATATCAAGCGAATTTAAATGTCACAAACTGAACGATTAGTCCTCATGGCAGAGGATGAACTGACTCAATATAGTACTGATGCCCGTAAAATTGAAAGATTACGGCGAAAAATTGGTATATCTGTATCTCTTGCCCAACAAAAACAAGTCAAAGAAGAATTACTGGCACAGATGCCTAATAATTTTCTCGGTAAGCTAGTAGAAGAACAACGTCAGACAATTGCTCTACCCTTTTGGGGAATTGCTGGATTAGGATTACTATTGGGAATTTCCTTTCAACAACCAGTAGATTTGCTAGCTCCCGCGATCGCGTTTCCCATCGCTGTTAATATTCAGAAATGGGGTTGGCGACTCCAAGCAAAACGTCTAGTAATTAATACTTTAGAGGAGATTGAGACGAGAATGAACTCGGCTAATTCTGAAACAAATAAATAGTAATAGTTAAACTAAGACTATTTTATTTAGCTGCATCAGGTTCTTTCTTGTTCATCACGATTATCCCAACAAAAGCAAATGTTCCGCCAATAAAGCCTAAAGTTAGCCATAGCCAAAAATTATACCCTTTTTGCTTGGCTACCAAAGCAGCTATTCCACCAATAAGGCAGTGAAAGAATAATAGCGTATAGAGGGCAGGATTAACTAATAAGTTTGACATTAAAGAGTATTTCGATATTTTGGTTGAGAAGGGAACTAAACCACTAATTCACTATGGTAATGGCGATAGTGTTGATAGTATTCGATTACGCTCGAAAAGCGATTAACAGCGCAAGTAATATGTCAATAGTATATATTACTGGTGGTAAAGTTTGGCAAATAGTGAATGAGCAAAAAGAGTATGTAGAAAACTCGCTAAATTACACTTTAGACTTAAAAACTTTACAATGGGGTCAAGTTAATACCTAAATATAGAATGAATGAAGTTTCAGAAAAAAGATATTGAGGCACAAAGTATTCGTCTTTCTATCACAGACAATGGTTTTGAAGTCGGACGCGCTTACATCTATCTAATGCACAACGATTTGCACGATCGACCATTTGCTCTAATGGAAGATGTATATGTAGATGAATCATACCGAGGCAAAGGTATCGGTTCAGAATTAGTCACTAAAGTAATTGAAATAGCCAAAGAATCAAATTGTTATAAACTCATTGCCACTAGTCGTACTTCTAGACCTAAAGTTCACGAACTATATCAAAAATTAGGTTTTTCTCAGCACGGATTTGAGTTTAGAATCGATTTATAAAAAATTATTACACATAGATAAGCAAGAGCGATCGAGCGAAGCTTGAGATTAGGCAATGTGTCATTAATACTAATATCAATATTGCCATAAATATAATTGTTTCAAGCTTCAAAATAACAGGTTATTTTTAAAGATACGGAAAAATACTGATGTTGCGTTTACTGAGGCTATGGCAAAGTTGAACTGTTAAAAAAAATTGGAACAATATGTACTTGGCTAAAATTACTGAAGCTGAGAACCTAACTTTAGTTATTAGTTAGGAAAATACTTTGGTTATTCACCAGTACTAAGTTCAAAGTTGCTAATGGCAGAATTCTATTTTTCTTTGTTTTTAATGATCAGTTTGTGTCTACTTGGATGGGGATTGATGCGCTTGGAAAGAGCCTATCAATATCCCTTTTTTATGGGAGCAACATTCCTGATTTTTATTGTTCCTCAAGCTTTGGCTCTTATTAATAATCAAGGAGAAGTCAGCGATCGAGCTTTAGCAAGAGTATTTTTGATGGCTTGTTTATGCGCTGCGATGTGTTGGATTGGGTATCAGTTTACTCCTGATTCTAAACTAATCACAAAGTTAAATATAGAAATTGATGAGCAAAAACTATTACAAGCAGGAGTAGCTTTAATGGTTATTGGTCACTTTTTTAATTTTTTACTTTCTCGTATCACAATCGAAACCTCATTTAATGGAAACTGGAGTGGTCGAGCTACTATTTATGTATTTTTCACGAAAGTTTTATATATTGCTTTTGCTATTTTTCTAAGACAAACTTTAAAAACTCCTAAGCTTAAATATATTCTCTGTACACTCATTACTGCTTATCCTATTTTAAGCTCTATTTTAATATCAGGAAGGAGACAAAACACGATTACATTTGTTTTAATTATTGGTATTTCTTTGTGGTTTGTAAAGCGTTTTACTGTCCCCAGATTAGTCTTGTTAATATTGGCATTTTCTGGCATTTATTTACTTCCTGCATTAGGACATCTAAGAGGAGATTTTTGGGGACATGTTGCTACCAACCAATGGGATACAGTGATATCCACTTCTCAGGAATCAATGGATACATTAATGCAGGGAAAAGTTTTAGAACTAAAAAATGCAGCTTTATCTATGGACGCTTCCGTTGCTACGGGAAGATATGGCTACGGAACTGGTTATTGGGATAATCTGGTATTTCAATATTTTCCTGGGCAAATTTTCGGTCATGGACTTAAGAGAGCTTTGCAGTTTAATTGGGGAGCAAAGCATTACCTAAGATATTTATATAATTACAATGTTCAGACTGGTACTACTTTTACAGGAATTGGTGATAGTTTTGTCCAATTTGACTACTTCGGCTGTTTAGTTTTTGCTCTTATGGCATTTCTCTTCAAGACTCTTTGGATTTCGTCTAACTATCAGAAAAGCACCTATAGCATACTTCTGTATATCGGCTTAATTAGTCCAGCCATGGTGGGAATAACTCATGGTACAGGCAGATTTATACAAGAAGCTGTATTCCAATTCGTATTTGTAAGCTTAGCTATTTATTACGCTAGAGTCAAACCTCGCCGTATTCCTTATTACAGAAGAACTCAATTAAATGAAAGGTTTTAGTGAAAGTATAAAATACGATAGCAATTATAGTTGAATTGTGAAAATTATTATGTCGATTGTCACTAATCATTAGTCTTTTGTTATTTATTATTTAACTTTATTTTTACTGAATTAAAAAGTTTTTAAATCTATGAAAGTTGCTGTTTTATTTGCTAATTTTGGTCCTTACCATTTAGCCCGTTTTGGTAGTTTTCAAGAATCTTGTCATCAACTAGGGTGGCAAGCAGTTGGCATTGAATTGGCAAGACAAGAAATAGAATATCCTTGGGAGACAGAAATAAGTTTATTTTCTCACTCAATTATTTCTGTTATTAAAGAGCAAAAGTTAGAGCAAACTAGAGTAACTCTACTAGTAAAAAAATTGATAGCGACACTTAACCAAATAAACCCAGATATTGTGGCTATTTCTGGTTATGCTAGACCAACAATGTTGGCTTCTTTACTGTGGAGTTTATGGCATAAAAAGCAAACCATTTTATTCTCTGAATCAAAAGAAGATGATGCTAATCGTTCTTGGTGGCAAGAAAAATTCAAAAGCAAAATAATTCAACTTTATCAGGCAGCTTTAGTAGGAGGAAAACCTCATCAAAGATATTTAGAAAAACTAGGAATGAGAGCAGAGGCAATTTTTGCTGGATACGATGTAGTTGGTAATAATATATTCTCTCCTAGTAATCTGCAACATCTCCCCAATCTAATTAATCAGCCCTATTTCCTCACAGTTAATCGTTTTGTCACTAAAAAAAATCTTTTATTTCTGTTGACAACTTATGCAACATATTGTCAAAAACTAGGCGATCGAGCTTGGGATTTGGTTCTTTGTGGTGATGGAGAATTACGCCCGCAAATAGAAGCCAAAATTGCTCAGTTAAACTTGCAACATAAAGTCCATCTACCAGGATTTTTACAACAAGAAGAGTTACTCCCCTATTTTGCCCATGCTAGTTGTTTTATTCATGCTAGCACTACAGAACAATGGGGATTAGTGGTTAATGAAGCGATGGCTGCTGGTTTACCAGTACTAATTTCTAATCGCTGTGGTTGTTTTGAAGATTTAGTTATTGAAGGGGTTAATGGTTTTGGTTTCGATCCTCTTAATTCTCAGCAACTCACTAACCTGATGTTACAGATTAGTTCTGAAAATGTCGATCAACAAAAAATGGGACAAGCTGCTTTAGAACATATTCAAAACTTTTCTCCTGAATACTTTGCTCAAGGTTTAACCCAAGCAGTTAAATATGCTATGGCTTCTAGATAAATGAAGATACTATTTGTTATCCCCGCTTTAGGCTCAGTTTATGGTGGCCCTTCTAAAAGTGTAATTGAATTAGCTCAATCTGTAGGCAAACTAGGAGTGAGTGTCGATCTAATTACTACTAATGCCAATGGTACTCAACAGCTAGATGTTCCTCTTTTTACTTGGATTGAGGAAAAATATTATCGCTTGCAATACTTTCCTTACTGGAATATTAGCGATTATAAAATCAGCTTTTCTCTGACTAAATGGCTATTTCAGCACGTCCGAGATTATGATTTAGTTCATACCAATGCCATTTTTTCTTATACTATTTTGCCTGCTTACTGGGCTTGTCGGCGATATCAAATTCCTTATATTGTTACTCCGAGAGGAATGCTAGAACCTTGGGCATTATCCTATAAGGCTTGGAAAAAACGCTTTTACTACCAGTTGCTCGAAAAACCAGCCCTCGATCGAGCTAAGGTTATCCAAATGTTGGCTTCTACAGAAGCAGAAAGAACTAAAATTCTTAACTTAAAATCTCCTTTAGTTATTGTTCCTAATGGAGTTCATCGCCAAGACTTTGAATCTTTACCTAGCCCAGAACTATTTTGGCAGCAGTTTCCTCACACTCGTCATAAAAATCTAATTCTGTTTTTAGGCAGAGTCGATCCCAAAAAAGGTTTAGATTTACTATCAACTGCTTTTAGCCAAATATATCAACAATTTCCCCAAACTCATTTAGTGATTGCAGGTCCCGATAATATTGGTTTTCTACCTACTGCCCAAGATTACTTTGCTCAAGCTGGTTGTTTGGAGGCAGTTACTTTTACGGGAATGCTGACAGGAGAATTAAAGTATTCTGCTCTTGCTGCTGCCAGTATTTATGTTGCACCTTCCTATTCTGAAGGTTTTAGTATGTCGGTTTTAGAAGGTATGGCATCGGGATTAGCTGCTGTAATCACTACTGGTTGTAACTTTCCTGAGGCAGCCCAAGCTGGTGCAGCCCATGTAGTTAATATTGATGCCGAAGAAATAGCTACTGCTTTGGGGAATTGTTTACAACATCCAGAACAAACTAAAGCTATGGGCGATCGTGCTCGTCAGTTTATCTTTGAGCATTATACCTGGGAGCGTACCGCTTCAAAACTACTAAATATATATAATGCCGTCCTTAAGCAAAAACCTATACCTGTTTATTCTTAAATACAAGGATTAAAAGTCATGAATTCTCTTCTGAGTAAGTACAAATATTCTTATGTCAATAGCGATCCCATGCATCATCATAGTTATTTATTTGTTTCACTTCTGGGAATGCTATCTCGATTTGAAAATTATAACCAGAAGAAACTGCGGATTTTAGATCTTGGTTGTGGCAATGGTAATTTGACAAATTTAATTGCACAGCAAGGCTATAAGGTAACTGGTATAGAACAATCAGAATCGGGTATTCATTTTGCTCGTCTAAACTTTCCTAATTGTCATTTTATTCAAGGAAGCATTTATGATTCTGTTCCTGAAGAGTTAGAAAAATCTTTTGATATTGTTATTTCTGCTGAGGTTATTGAGCATTTATATTATCCAAGAGAATTAGTTAAATATGCTCGCCAGTGTATAAAACTTGGTGGTCATTTAATTGTTACTACTCCTTATCATGGGTATTGGAAAAATCTGGCACTCTCACTTACTGGAAAAATGGATCGCCATTTTACAACTCTTTGGGACGGTGGTCACGTCAAGTTTTTTTCAGTCAAAACGCTCAGTAGTATTTTGCAATCTGAAGGTTTTACAGATTTAAAGTTTGATTTTGCAGGTAGAATTCCTTATTTTTGGAAATCAATGTTGTGTTCTTGTTCACTAAAAAATGAATATGTAAAAGAGACCTGATATTAACTATTATTTTTATGCCTTTGTGTCATGCTTGAGCAAATAACCCCTCTCCTACTTACTTATAACGAAGCTCCCAATATAGAACGTACTCTACAAAAACTTACTTGGGCAAAAACCATAATTGTTATTGACAGTTACAGCACAGACAATACTCTAGAAATTTTGTCAACTTATCCGCAAATAGAAATATTACAAAGGGAATTTGATTCTCATACTAATCAGTGGAACTATGGTTTAGAACAAATCAAGACTGAATGGTTACTATCGTTAGATGCAGATTATGTCTTGACTGATGAATTAATTGCCGAAATTAGCAATTTATCGCCAGAAAGTGCTAGTGATGGCTACTTTGCTCCCTTTAAATATTGTGTTTTTGGCAAACCCCTAAGAGGCTCTATTCTTCCTCCTCGTCA
>JBFRWE010000344.1:0-17417 GCA_051439345.1 Xenococcaceae cyanobacterium | reverse complement strand
GGATAGATATTATCTGCTAGGACTTTAACTTTTTATCAGGAGTTTGAGGATTAACCGTAAATTCTCTACGCGATCGCTCTACTTCTTGATAAGTTAAGTAGTGGTATGTCTGTTCTGTTTTCCAGCTGTAGATTCTCTTTTGTAACTTAAATGTAGCTTTTTGGATTTTCCGCCAATTAAGCTCATTCCATTCCACAGTGCTTTTTGTAAAACCTGTCTTAGACATATTCATTACTACTTAATCTCTACTTTCCTGAAAACAGTGAGGACGTGGGCGTATCCTATTTATTACTGATAGGCTTTGGCTTTTTCCTCAATCCTCTGCCCTCAACAACCTCTATCTCTAGAGACTTTGCATCTTGGTTGACTACTCAATTCTTTCGACCTTTAATTGAGAATTGTTGAGGGGTTTCCTCGTTCCGAACGTTCCGTTGTTATGAACCTTTAGAGTGCGTCTTTACACCGACTGTGATTAGTGTTGTGTTTTCTGATGACAAAATTCAGAAATAATCATTTACAGTTTTACCTTTTGGTTACAGCCTATCAGACCTGATTTGGCTGTTTGATAGTGACGATGCTTTGACTTTTACCTATCTACCGACTGCGGTTAGTGTTGTATTCTCTGAAGAAATTAGTCAGAAATAACCGTTAGCAGCTTTTACCTTTTGGTTACAGCCTATCAGACCTGATTTGGCTGTTTGATGGTGACGGTAGTTGAGGTGCTTTGAGCGTACGCTCTACTCATGGGTTTCTTGCTAGAGGCTAACCAGTTCAGACTACCAGTTAGTACCCCGTTTAACCCCGCTTTACGGATTGATGACCAGTCGCTACCGTAGGGGTTATGCTTTGACTCCCAACACCGAGAGAGTAGGACTTGAGTGATTATACTTTTATTAATATTTAGTACCTTGTTACAGGCTCTCTCACCTACACGGAATATTCAGTTATCAAGGTTCAGTTTTGACGTGTTAAGGAATATTAAGTAATTAATATTCCTTAACTTTGTTCTTCCTTTACCTTGCTAGAACCACGCACTTTTAG
Source organism: Xenococcaceae cyanobacterium (assembly GCA_051439345.1). Lineage (GTDB taxonomy): Bacteria > Cyanobacteriota > Cyanobacteriia > Cyanobacteriales > Xenococcaceae > JASJDJ01. The sequence continues at coordinate 16,376 of JBFRWE010000344.1, read as the reverse complement.
TACTTTTGTTCTAAAAGAGTCGCACAATTTCTACCATCCAATGGGGATTATCGATCGAGCTACAGGCAATATTTGATTTGTCTTGAAATCCATCGATGAATACTTGGGCAAATTCTTCTCTACTAAATTGAGGAAAGATATTATCTTTTAGCTCAAAGTTATGGGAGAGTAGCATTCTCCCTGTTGTCGGATTGCTCACTTATCTTGCTCGAACTATAATTTTTCTCTCGATCGATTATAGTTGACTTCTTTGTCAGTGTTAGACTTCAAAGAGATATATTTCTTCTTGTGAGATAAAAAGAAGGCGATCGGCTTTCAGATATATTAGTCTTGCTAGTTTAAAATATCTTGTCGATCAAATCTGGTAGTTGGTTACAAATAGTGACCATACTAGCAGTGGGAGGTAAAGCAGCAGCAGTTCCCCGCAGTAGTTTCATGGCTGTTTTGACTGTTTTCTTGACTAAACCATCTTGGGAATTGCTCAAGGAAGAGACTATAGTCTGAATTTGCTCTAAACTTTCTGCTTTTTCTTCTTTGTCTAGTTCTGTTTCCAAGACTGCGGTTTGTAATTGATCTAGTAATTCTTTGAGTTCTTTTTTGTTGGGTTCATTGTCAAAATTAGGTAACTGGTTGATAGTATTAGCTAAAGTTCCGCTAATATCTCCTAAGCTAAATGCACCAGCACCAATAGTATCGATAGTTCCACCAGAAATATTTTGGTTTCGGCTAGAGTCAGTTTTATCACCTTCAACATAATCCCTTTCAATTTTGCGATCGCCACTCATGTTAATATCTCCTTGAGCATAAATATTAGTAGTAGAAAGATTAGCAATAGAATTTTTTATTGCTGTATCGACCATGTTTTGTATTGCTTTAACTTGGTCATCTTGTCTTATCATCAGTCTTTTGAATTCTTTTTGTATCAAAGCTTTGACATGAACGAAAGTCCAAGCAGATAAAATTGCTAGGGTAGATATACTCCCACCAAAAGCAGTGTTGCGATGGTTAATGTTGGGTGCTAACGGAGCAGATAAAATAACACGACTTTCATCGAGCGAGTCAACAGATACAGCCATTACCTGGGAAATTGGTATATGCTCATGAAGATAATTTTCTACAGCTTTGCAGTTTACGTTCATGCTTTCCAAATTCCTCACTGTTTTATATTGCTGGCTGCTTAGAAAGCAATATAAAATTATAACTCCGAATTCCTGTACGGACGACCCCTCTAAATCTCCCCTACGAGGGGAGGCAATATGTTCCCTCTCCTAATAAAGAAAGATAATTCTTTTATCTTCCCTCCTCGTAGGAGGGATAGAGGGAGGTGGAGAGGGTTAGGGAGAGGTGGAACGTCACTACGAACTCCGAACTTACGTTGATGTAATTTTTCAATCAAGGCGATTTCTCTAATCAGACGGGCGTAAGCCTTACGCCCCTACTTACCGATTAACTTAACTAAACCTGTACCACCAAAATATAATCCCAGCACCGCACCAGCTAAGAGAGATTGAGTTAGGGGATCGGTAGAAGGAGTGAGAATTGCCCCCATAACTACTGCACCTAAAACAATAAAACGCCAACCCGATAGCATTTGCCCAGAAGAAACAATACCCAGGAAGCCTAAAATAACTTGAATAATGGGGATTTGGAAGGCTAAACCCGTACTAAATAAGAGTAATAAAATAAATTCAAAATAGCGATCGATCGACCAAGACTGTTCAACTACATCACCACCGTAGTTAATAAAGAAATTAAGCGCAGCAGGAATTAGGGCAATATAGGCAAAGAAAATACCTGCGAAGAAAAGAATACTAGAGCCTAAGACAACGGGAGCAAGTAAACGGCGTTCGCGACGAGTTAATCCTGGCAGAACAAATTGAATGATTTGATAGAGAATGAAAGGACTAGTAACTAGTATGCCACTATAGCCAGCTACCTTAATTGAAACAAAAAAGAACTCTCCTGGAGCTAATTGGAGAAATTTTACTCCTTGTGCTGGAATTTCCAACAATTGCACAATAGGTTTGACAAAAATGAAGCAGACAATTACCCCTAAAACTACAGCAATTAAGGCATAAAAAATGCGTTGCCGAAGTTCTTCTAGATGATCGAAGAGAGACATTTCTACTTCATCGGGAAGTTCGTCTAGATAAACATCTTTGTCTGTTTCAATAGTGTTTTCTGGTTTCGTTTGGGTCATTTTTGGGGATTGGGGATTGGGGATTAGAGATTAGGAACTCAGTACGTATCAGCGAGTACCAAAGGTCACTACTAACTACTAACTACTAACTCCGAACTATAATAAGGATTGTTCTTGTCTGAGAGCGTTTAAATCTAATGCAGATAGTTTTTGATAGGCTTGGTCTAAATAGCCTTTACCTCTGAGAAAACCTGTATTAGCTCCAGGACAAATATATTTTAAAGTTTTTTCCTTAAATCGATCGAGTAACAACTGAACACTATTTAATTGTCTAAACCAATGAAAGGTTTTTGCAGTTCGTATAGGCGCAACATTACCATTTCCTATGGGTAACAAATGTCTACCAGAAAAAATCACTCCATTATGTTCTTGCCAATACAGACAAGAAGAGCCAGGAGAATAGCCAGGAGTCCAAATTAGTTCTAATGTATTATCTAAAGATAATGTTTTTCTAAAGGAAGTTATTTGAGTTTCTGGCAGCAAATAAGCTTCTTGTTCTTGAATAATAACCTCACATTGAGTAATAGTTTGAATTTGGTTAAGTTGTTTACTTATGCCATTTCTATGGGTGAGTACTAGCCATTTAACTCCCCCATTAGTCATTAAAAATTGTTGATTATTATCATTCCAAGCAGGACAATCAAGAAGAATATTACCGCTTTTATTTACAATAAAATAAGCAGTACCACCTAAAGTATCTTTATGGGGAGCAAAAGCAAAAATATTTGGCAAAATAGAGCGGGGAGGTTTAGCTCTCATCGAAGTGTGGGAAATTATTTCTGGTAAGTTTTGGGGCATTATTTACAATGTAGGTTAGCCAAGCTCTAATTGCATTTTAATATTTTGGCTAGTCCTTAAACAGGATAACTTTTGTCAAGCATTTACAATCAGATTCGGATAGCTGAGATGAAAATTTGGTTAATTTTAATTTTATTAAGTCTGATTATTTATTTTCTGATCCAACGTGTTACTAGTAAGGTAACAAAAACACCCGTTTGGTTGTGCTGGTTGGCAATAATGTTGCCTTCATTTATCTGGCTTGGTTGGGCTTATTTTGTCGGCGAAGATCAACCTTTACCTGTGCTACTCGTTGTTGTTCCTCTTGTCTTAGGAATATTTTTATATGGATGGTTAATCCAAATTGGTAAACCAACTGAGAAACAAGCTACCGAAGAAGAAAAACCAAAAACTCCTTTACAACCAGAACCTACAGATTTATTATCTCAGCCCCGTCCCATTGATTCTGAAGAAGAATCAACTCTCCGCAATTGTTTTCCTTGGAACGTTTACTATCTACAACAAATTGATTATCGTCCCCAAGCAATCTTATGTCGGGGTAAGCTAAAAGCAGTACCAGACGAAGCTTATTCTCGAATTAAACAGAATATAGAGCAAGCCTTTGGCGATCGCTTTTTTCTCATTTTTCAAGAGAGTTTTCGCGGTCAACCTTTTTTCGCTCTCGTTCCTAATCCTCAAACACAAACCACAACTAAAGCAGAAGAGTCGAGGGAACGTCCTGGTGTAGCCTTAAGCTTATTTTTCATAACTCTCCTCACTACAACTTTTATGGGCTTGGAGATGAGTAATATTTCTCTAGATGAGGTAAGCAGCAATCCTAGTTTGATTCTTTCTGGCTTTAGCTACAGCTTGGCAATAGTTAGCGTTCTAGGCGTTCATGAACTAGGACATTATTTAACCTCGTCTTATTATAAAATCAAAACTTCTCTGCCTTACTTTATTCCTATTCCTTTCTTTATCGGCACTATTGGTGCATTTGTTCAGAGAAAATCCCCTGTACCTCATCGTCGAGCTTTATTTGATGTAGCGATCGCAGGACCCATAGCAGGATTAATAATCACTATACCTATTTTAATCTGGGGTTTTTCTTTATCGGAAGTAGTCCCCCTTAAAGACCAAAATGTACTTTATTTTGACTCTTTAGACGTACGTTTTTCCTTCTTGATCGCCATTTTAGGTAAGTTAGCTCTTGGTAGTCAACTGCAACCAGAAATGGGTCTGGATTTACATCCTTTAGCAGTAGCTGGTTATATTGGTATTTTAGTTACAGCTTTGAATTTAATGCCCATTGGTTCTTTAGATGGTGGTCATATTGTTCATGCTATTTTCGGGCAACGAATGGCGATTACCATTGGGCAAATAACACGTTTAATCAGCATTCTCTTCGCCGTAGTTTATAATTACTTTTGGGTTTGGGCTGTTATCCTCTGGTTTATGCCTCTCATCGATCAACCCGCACTTAATGATGTTACCGAACTAGATGACTGGCGCGATTTTTCTGGACTCATTGCTTTAGGAATATTGGTAATGATTTTATTACCTTTACCTATACCTGTAGCTCAGTGGCTTAATATTTAAAATGTCAGAATTCAGAAGTTAGGAGTCAAAAGTTAGGAGTCAAAAGTTAGGAGTCAAAAGTCATTCTCCTTTGCTTCCCCTGCTTCCCCTGCTTCCTCTGCACCCCTGCTCCCTTTGTACCCCTTCTCCTTTTGCTCTCAACGACGTACCGTCAACAAGTAGCTTCCCTTTCCTCCTCGATCGTAAGCATTAACGATGACGTTATAAACACCATTATTAGGTAAAGTAATTTTAAGACGAGAATTACTATTAGTTTCACTAATATCATCATTTTGTCCTAAAATGTTGCCTTCTGCATCCATAATCGCTAAAAAGGTGTCAAAATCTTGACTTTCTACACTAATAACAAAATAATCTCCTGCGATTCCCTCTATAGGATAGGAATCATAGAAACTACCATCATTAGGAATTACTGTATCTCCTTCTTCTAGCTTGCCTTGTTGGATTTTCTCAACCAGTAATGAGGGATTATTTCTCTGCCTAACATTAGGTAAAGGAGCTAAAGAGTTGTTTTCGCTTTCATTAGGTGTAGTTTTTTCGGTTAAGCCTTCTTCTTTGGTAATAGCTACTAACTCAGGTGTTGCTTGATTCTCTGCCTCAACAGAAGAAGATATAGATTCTGGAATATTAGGATTTTCTGCCGTTGTAACTACAGAGTCACCTTCATAAGCAATAGCACAAATATTCTCGTAGCGAGCGTGTTCTTCACACATAATACCAGCCGATTGAATATTAGGATTTAAAATTTTTTGGCGATTAATACGATTGGGATGAGCATCATCTAATATTAATTGCATAACAATACCTTCAGGAGTATATTTACCATAGCTGATAGTTTGTTCTTGAAGGTTATTACTTCCCTGCGTTGAGGTAACAAACTTAATCTGTTCTTGAGCTATGTTGACTAATTTTGCTGAAGATGAAACTTTAGGTAAAGGTTCTAAATTATTGAGCCAGGCGATCGCTTCTTCTAGAGCTTCTTTACCTTTATTGGTTATGATTGGTTTTTCTCCTGGTAATTTGAGCAGAGTCCCCTCAAAGTATTGTTTCCTATCTTCTAACCAATCAGCATAAGCTTGAGGATTAGTTCTTACGCGATTAATCTCTGCTAAAATCTCTTCTTTGAGAGCAAGATAATCAATATTTGTGGTTAATTCTGAATTTTGTGCCGTTAATTCCCTAGATTGATATTTCTCTATACTTTGTTCTTTGATAGAGGTTGCCTCAACTGCTCCCGCAATTACATTATTCGTTAGCAAGGTAATGATGGAGGCTGCAAAAATAAAAACATATATACTGACTAGATTTTGTAAGCAAATCGAGAAACATTTAAACTTGGACATAGTAATTAACGATCGAACTTCAACATCCTCTAGGGTAAGAAGCGATCTAAAGCATCTTTTAATTCTTTAATTTCTACTTCAATATTGCCTTCTTTAGCTGCACGAGCAATACAATCTTCAAGATGCTCATCTAAAATAATCCGTGCCACTCGATTGATCGCGCCTCTAACCGCAGCAATTTGAATTAATACTTCAGGACAAGGACGACTTTGGGCAATCATTGTCTTAATACCACGTACATGTCCCTCAATACGAGATAAGCGATTAGTAATTTGTTTTAAAGATTCTTCACTATGAACATGAGGCATCATTTCTTTTTTTTGAGTTTCTTGTTTCTTAGTTTGTCGATCGCTCACCATAGCTTGGTAATAATCCTTACGATTTCTAGCCTATACTAATTTTTAGGAACTTGAGAGAAAATAGTTACCGTATTGAGTTTGCCCAGAAGCCCTATGGATGATTTATCTTTACTGTCTGATACTGTTCTGGAGTAATTCTTCCTGCTTCGTATAAGGTTTCTGTAATTTCGGAAATAGTCAGTACAGAATGAGCGAGATAACCATTTTGAGCTAGTCTATCTTTTACGCCTCCTTCATGATCGATAAATACGACGATATCTTCTATTTGTAAATCTGCTGACTCTAACTTAGCTGCACCTTCTATGACACTTTTGCCACTGATGAGGATATCATCTACTACCACTACTTTTTCTCCAGGGTTAAAGTTGCCTTCAATCAAACGACGAGTACCGTGGGCTTTTACCTCTTTGCGGGGAAAAATCATGGGGCGATGGAGATTTAAAGCCAGTCCTGTAGCTGTGGGTAATGCACCATAAGGAATACCAGCAATGCGATCGAAAGTTAGATTTTTAAGTATTTCGGCATAAGCTTTGATAACTTGATTAAATAGTTGGGGATTAGAAATAATCTTGCGTAAATCGATATAGTAAGAAAAAGTTGCCCCTGAAGCTTGTACATATTCGCCAAAGAGGAGACAACCAATATCAAATAGTTGCAAAATTAATTCTTGATGAGGATGCTTATTAAACAGACAAACATTAGATGTCCATAGTTCACAAGTAGAACCTACTTGGATTAATTTGCTTCTAGTTTCTTGTACTTCTTGATTTAATTTTTCTAATTGTTGGGCTAAATTGTCTGTCGATAATAAATCTTGAGGAATAGGAATAAGTAAACCCTCTCCATTACGATCGAATCCTGCCTGGAGAATTTGGGAAAAATCTGTTCCTTCTGCCCAGATACTTCGGAGCAAAATCGTTCTTTCTGGGGCAACAGCGCGAATTTTCCCAATAATATCGGGATTATTAGTCCCTACTTCTAAATATAATTGTTCCATCGTCCCCCAAGATTGAACCTGCTTAACCACCTCTAGATAAAAAGGATTGTCAGGATGAGGATATTCCTGCAAGGCAAAGGCACCAGGGTTAGAAGTATGGCAAAGAATAAATACTGCTTTATCTGCATAGACAAGAAAAGGGGCAGCATGATCTTGTCCTGCATAGGGACTCAGAGTAACCGCATCTACTTGCCATTGGGCAAAACTAGTATGGGCAAAGACAGTACTAGTATTCAGATCACTGTGTTTAGCATCTAAAATGACGGGGATATGATTAGGTATTTTAGTTAATATACGATCGAGTAATTCTAATCCAGCCACTCCTAAAGCTTGATAAAATCCTAAAGTAGGCTTATAGGCACAAATTCGATCTCTAGTTTCTTCTATCACCCACTCTAACCAAGCTTGTAATCGATCGCTCAAATTGATTGTCTCTTTACTCCCTATTTCCCCTTCTCCCCGACTAGGCATCATTTCCGGGTTAGGATCGAGTCCAACGACTAATAAACTGTTATTTTTAGCGATCGCCTGGTTGAGTTTAGCAAAAAAATTCATCTGTAAGATACTATTGCCGAGATAACACTGATATTATCTATTAGACTATATCAATGAACTTTCAAAACCCTAGTGGCATTAAGAATTGCCAACAGTGCTACTCCTACATCCGCAAACACTGCTGACCAAAGAGTTGCTATTCCCACTGCACCTAGTAAATCAGACTCACTGTGATCGCGATTTTCCATCGAGTGACAGCAAGCACAGGAATGTTGATTCGCCATTAGCCTAATTTAAATAGCTGAAACAATGAACGATTGAACAATTATTCAGATAATATCTAACACAAAGCTATCTGCAATATTTTGATAATAAAAAACTCAAAAGATTAGTGGAGTATCATTAATTACTTTACCTAATTTTAACCAAGCTATCATGTCTAAAATTGATAAGATAAGGGCGAAAAATGTTATCGCAGAAAATCTATGAGCAATCATGACAGCAGGAAACTTCAATCTCGTCCTGCGATCGAAAAATATCTAGATGTCAGCTTTTTTTGGGCAGCAAAAATCTTTGCCTTAGCGATTGCTGGAGTTCTAATTTGGATCACTATCCAAGTTGCTATTGCTGCTATACCCGCCATATCAGAATTTGGACTTGGTTTTATAGTTACTAGTAGTTGGAATCCTGTAACTAAGGAATACGGAGTATTGCCAGCAATTTACGGTACTCTTGTTAGTTCTTTTATTGCTCTGTTAATTTCTGTACCTATTGGGTTAGGAGTAGCTATTTTCTTAAGTGAAGATTATTTATCTCCTAAAATTCAAAGAACAATCGTTTTTTTAGTAGAATTACTCGCTGCTGTACCTAGTGTAGTTTATGGTTTGTGGGGAATTTTTGTTTTAATTCCTTTTCTTAAAAATATTACCCCTCTCAGAGGTCCAGGAATGCTTCCTGCTGCCTTGATTTTATCAGTAATGATTTTACCTACTATTGCAGCAATTTCTCGTGATGCAATTTCTAACGTTCCTATCGATCTTCGTCAAGCAGCCGTAGGCTTGGGTGCGACTCGTTGGGAAGCAATTCTGCAAATTATTTTACCCGCAGCTTCTTCGGGCATTATCGGCGGAATTATGTTGGCATTGGGTAGGGCATTAGGAGAAACAATGGCAGTAACTATGTTAATTGGTAACGCTAATAAAGTTAATCCCTCTGTTTTTGAGCCTTCTAATACAATTTCTTCTCTCCTCGCCAATCAATTTGCCGAAGCTAGTGGCTTACAAGTCGGGGCATTAATGTATGCTGCTCTAATTCTTTTTGCTGTTACCTTACTCGTTAATGTTTTGGCTCAAGTATTAGTAGTTAGATTACAAAAAATATAGCAGTTTTCTTTTTGATGAGATACAAGCAAAACCATGGTTTTTGTTAATACTTGATTGTGAATATAAGCATCTTTCTATGATACTGAGAAAGGCTATAGATATTTCATTTCTTTAATTAGCAATGTTGTTTTAAATTTAAAATATAATTACCAAGAAAATGACCTTAGAGTTTTCTCAAAATAACCTGGATTATAGTTTTAATCCTGCCAGTCTTAAGCGTAATCCTAGCTCCCCTCGTACCCTATTTGGGCTAATAATGACAGGTATTGCTGGATTATTTACTATTCTCGCAATCATACCTTTATTGATTATTTTGGTTTATTTATTAGGCAAAGGAATTAGTTCTCTGAGTCTAGATGTTTTTACCGAATTACCGCCACCACCACTAGTAGAAGGAGGAGGCTTTGGTAATGCTATTCTCGGTACAGTAATTATGGTAGGTATTGGTGCTGCTCTTAGTGTACCTATTGGGGTTATGGCAGCTATTTATTTGTCTGAATTTAGTAAGGGTAAGTTAGCAGACTGGATTCGCTTTGCTACTAATGTGCTTAGTGGTGTACCTTCGATTATCATTGGTGTGTTTGCCTATACTGTAGTAGTATTGACAACTAGAACCTATTCTGCTTGGGCAGGGGGTTTTGCTCTAGCCATACTGATGCTGCCCATTATTGTCCGTACTACTGACGAAGCCTTAAAACTTGTTCCTCAAGAGGTACGTCAAGCATCGATCGGTGTTGGCGCAAATGATTATCAAACGGTATTGCAAGTAGTATTGCCCGCAGCCATTCCCGCTATTATCACTGGGGTTACTCTGGCTGTCGCCCGTGCAGCAGGGGAAACAGCACCTCTATTGTTTACAGCCTTATTTACCCAATTTTGGCCCAACTGGGATAATCTGTTGGTAGAACCGACAGCATCTCTAGCTGTATTGGTTTATAACTTCGCGATCGTCCCGTTCCAAAATCAACAAGAGTTAGCTTGGGCTGCTGCTTTTATCTTAGTTTTATTGGTATTGCTTACTAGCATTATCTCTCGTATCGCTACTGCGAAGAGAACGTATTAGAAGTTATCAGTCATCAGTTAAAAGATGGTTGCGAATTCAACGGATTTGATATGACCCATCGTCGAGGAGATCGCTGTTTCTCGGCTCGACTTGCTGCTTCTAAGTTCTAAAATAAAAAGGAAGCCTCTTGATTACAATACACAAGGCTTCCTCGATTAATTAAATACTTACTGAAATTATAACAATGACTACTACCTCTAATATAGATATTCAACAACTACAAGGATTTATCAAAGATGGTTTTAATCAGTTAGACGGAAAAATTGAAAAGTTAACCGATAAAGTTGATAATTTAACTGAAAAAACGAACTCCATTGATAAAAGATTAGCTGTAGTTGAGAGTAAAGTGGATTCTACAGAGAAAAGATTAAATACTCTAGAAGGCAAATTACCTGATATTAGCGAAAAGTTTGGCGAGTTAAAAAATTGGCGACAAATTGCCTTTATTATCATTGCTGCTGTTGTTGGTTGGTTTGCTAGAAGCGGAAAGATGTGACTACTTAGTTTGATACCGTAGGGGTTTGACATTGCCAAACCCCTACAATTGAAAAAAATATAATCAGAACTAATAAAAATTAACCAGAAATTTCGTTTATTGCCTTACGATTGTCTATGTGCTTGCGTAGACGAGACAAACCGCAAATACCACCCATAGCAACTAAACCAAGAGTGGGAGAAAATTCAAAAGGAACAGCAGCAGAAGAAGTAAAATCCAAGTTATCGATGGCATAAGCCCAGCCATCATTGGGTTGAAAAATATCGATTCGAGAGATATTCGTGCTAGAAAAAGCGATGGGATAGAGCGTACCACTATCAGTTGCCGACGGATTAGTCACGCTTTCAAGTAAAGTTCCAAAACTGTCAAAAGCGTCAAATCTTATTGAAGGAAGGTCAGGAGTTTCTAGAGTTCAGAAATTCAGAATAAATCTATTTTAGTAAGCATAACCATGAGAAAAACTATTATTGGAGTGATGGGCGCGGGAAATCTCGCCACTCCTACTGATTTAGATAATGCCTATAAATTAGGTCAATTAATTGCTCAAAACGGATGGATACTGCTTACAGGTGGTAGGAAAGCTGGAGTAATGGAAGCTGCAAGTAAAGGGGCAAAAATGGCTGGTGGTTTAACTGTGGGAATTTTGCCAGGCAACAATACTGATAATCTTGCTGACGATGTAGATATTGCTATTGTTACCGATCTAGGCAATGCTCGTAATAATATTAATGTTCTTTCTTCTGATGTAGTAATTGCCTGTGGTATGGGAACTGGTACAGCTTCGGAAGTTGCTCTAGCTTTGAAAAATCAGAAAAAAGTGATTTTGTTGAATGAGAATCAAGAAAGTAAACAATTTTTTAGGAGTTTATCGCCAGAAAATGTTTTAATTGCTAATACTCCTAAGCAGACGAGCGAATTAGTTAAGCAAATTATTCTCCAACATTCTCTTACTACGAACCAATCGTAATAGTACGGCGGATTTCTTCTGATTTCAAACCAAGAGCCATAGGTCGGATTTTTTGTTCTCTTAACCAGCTAAGTAGGTAAGCAAAATTATTTGTATATTACTGAGATCTTGCACCTAATCTGTAACTGATTTGTCTTATTAGGGAAAAGGGAAAAGGGTAATAAATTGATTCCCAATAGCTAATTATCTAGTTGTTTTGTACTGGTGCAAGATCTGAGTCGAACAACGACAGTTGAACGACCCCCGCGCTTACCGTCCCTTTCAGGGGTATGATTTTAAGATTTGACGGTTGAGAAGGGCAGAGGAAGCGGAGGAAGCAGAGGAAGCAGAGGGGGAAAAGCCCATTCTTTCGTTCTAACTAGAGTTAAGATTTTCAACTTTATTAAAAACATACACTTGAAAGGCTTACCGTCCCCGCAAACATTTTTTAGCACGGTATACCCTACCGCCCTTTGACATTCCTCCATTAGAGTCAATTTACCCAACCTAAAACATTACGAATAATCGACCAGCGTGGGGGTTCAACTGCACTAGTTTTTCCCTGGATCCAATAATCATACAAAGAGCGAGTTGTTCCATCTTGTTGCTTCAGTTGTAACCAGGCATTCACCAAATTGACTAAAGATATTTCACCGTAGGGTAAGCCATAAGCCACAGGAACTGCCAAAATTGGCTTAGGAATAGCAATCGTATAGTTAGGATAAAGGATTGTCCAAGCTGCACCAATTTCAGCGGCGGTTGCCATAGTATCAACAGAGGAGTTTTCGGCATTTAAAAACTCCTGAACAGAATCAACCTGAATTAAATCTGCATTAGGTAATAATCCCTTTAATTTAGCTTCATAGTAAGGAAGATCTTGGTCAATACCAATTCTTAGGGATGGCAAAGCTTGTAAGTTTCCCCATCGACTAAATTGATCCCGAAGTCGGTCTTCGACTAAAAAAGCTAGGGTATAATTTTCAAAAGGAACGGAAAAATCGATGATTTCTGCCAATTCTGGGGTAACTGGCAGGGATGACATATCAATATCACAGTAACCCTCATTCAACACATCGGCGACTTGACTTATATTCTGATTACGAGAGTCCTCGGTGAGCGGGACTAATTCCAGACCAACCCCTAAATCTTGCGCTAGGATATGGGCCATTTCGATATTGAAGCCCACTAATTCTGGGGTCTCTTCAGCGTTAAGATAGGATAAAGGATAATTTTCCGCTTCGGTACAAACTCTGATAGTTTTGCGCTCCCGAATTTGAACCAAACGGGATTGTTCGCTGTTAAGTGTCAGGGGAGGAGGAGAGGTAGTCAATATCTTCACCGCTTGACTGGGATTTTGGACCCGTAAGAGTCGCAATTGTGCCAATTTCTTGTCTTGTGTATAGTCGCGAGCTACCCCATAGGTAAAGAAGACATGAATAGAACCTAGGGTTAAAACAATTGCCAAGAGGCTCAAAAATCCAAATCGGATAATTTGTCGCCGACGGAGATTAATTAAACCATTAATCCCACAGGTAGCCAGTAGAGCTAAGGCAATCGTATTCATTCCTGCCAGTAGCGTGCCAAACCGCCCGACAGAAACTTGATCGAGAGTGATATAAATTTGCAGCATATCAGTGGGAATTCCCAGCAAATTTAGCAAAAAACGCATTGCCGTAATTCCATCCCCAAAAAAGCTGGCTAATCCAGCTAACAGAAAGGTCGGATATTGAGCAATCGGAAAGCTGGTTCCGCCATACCAGGCAGCAAAAGGAACAAAGGCTAGGGATAGAAGTTTTCCCATACTAGGGAAAGTAAAAGAAACGGGAACTAAGACTTCTAGAGGAGCGTCAATGGCTAAAGTATTTTTCTCGGGAGAAGGGTCTAAACTCAGTAACAATTCTCGACTGCGACTGATAATTAAAGGTAAGACTATCAATAGGTTAGCTGTGGCAAAGGCAGTGACTAAGGGAGTCCGATAAGCCGTGACAATATCTTTGTATTTTAAGGGGGTTAACGCCGCAATTAACCCTGGTAAGACCCAAAAACTGAGAATGAGAGCGATCGCAGCTTGGAGAATAATATAAACCTGTAACCGTTGAAAGGCTTCTAGAGGTAGGGTTCCTGCTGCATTGGCTGCAATGGCAAAAACCCCCAAAGGAGTTAATTTAGCAACAAATTGCGTAATCTTCAGCAAAGCATCGGTTAAACTATCTAATCCTTTTAGTAACTCCTGCTTATTCTCCACCGTAATTAACGCCAACCCCGTTGCAATACAAAACAGCACTAGAGAAGGGATGATGGTATTCGCCATCGAATTAAAGGGGTTGAGGGGAATAAATAACTCTAGTAAGCTGAGAGCTTTACTTTCCTCTAAGAGAGAAGTGCTAAAAAAAGCAGAAGATTGCCAACTGGGAAAGCCTAGGGGAAATAAGACGACGACCAACAGCGTAATTGCCCAAAAAGCGAGAATGACTATTCCGCCTTTGATAAATATTAATTTGGCATCCCGATAATTAAGTCGTCCCAAACTGCCAATGAGAGAGACAATAATATAGGGAACAACAGGCATTTGGAACAAACGGAGGAAAATATCCCCTAGAAAGGCGAGCCAACTGGCCATTTCTCCTAAAAATAAACCAACTGCAATTCCCAGAATCAGTCCTAGAAAAATTTGAGTCGATAAGCTATTTTTAAGTTGTTTAACTAGAGAACCCATGAAAGCGTACTAAATTTTACCTAATAGTTACAATACCTTCGCCAGGTAGTCTCTGCAACTGGTAGAGGTGTTAAGAATCTGTACAGTTCAGCGTCATTTTCCTGTCATATTTTTTTGTTAATTTAAGAGATAGCTTTTTTACGTATTCTGAGAGAAATACCCTAAAAATTCTTACAAGCTGATAGCACTTGGGCAAAAGCTATGAAAACAACAACTGCTCGTCGAATAAAAAGTATTCTAACTCGAAGCATTATCTTTGCTCTTATGGGTTGTTCTCTCCAGCCAAATTCTGCTTCAGTCTCTAGTGTGAAGGGTAATCTAGCTAGCTCAAAAAATGATCTTGCTATTGCCGAAAGTGTCCAAAAAACGACTATAGTAGAGGGCTTAGAGCATCCTTGGAGCATGGCATGGTTGCCCAATGGAGAAATTTTAATTACTGAGCGTCCAGGACGGTTACGCATTGTCCGTAATGGGGTGTTAGAGCCTAAGGCGATCGCCGGAATCCCTGAAGTCTTAGCAGTGGGACAAGGTGGTTTGATGGATGTTTCTCTTCATCCAAATTTTAGCGAAAATCGGTTGATTTATCTGACCTATGCTTATGGTAGCCGAGATAACAACCATACTAGAGTTGCTAGAGCAAAATTTGAGGGGGCAGCTTTACAAAACTTAGAAGTGATTTTTGAAGTGTCCCAAACAAAAAGAGGAGGCCAGCATTTCGGCTCGCGCATTGTTTGGCTACCTGATAATACAATGTTAGTAGCTATCGGCGATGGTGGCAATCCACCAATTCAACTAGATGGGGATTTGATTCGTAAACAGGCTCAAAACCTCAATTCTCATCTTGGTAAAATTCTACGTCTGAACGATGATGGTTCTATACCAAGCGATAATCCTTTCATAACATCTGATAACGCTAATCCGTCCGTTTGGAGTTACGGACATCGAAATATTCAGGGGATTACTTTCGATCGAGCTACTAATAGGTTATGGTCTACTGAACATGGTTCTAGAGGTGGTGACGAACTCAACCTGGTAGAAGCTGGCAAAAACTATGGTTGGCCTGTAGTTACTCACAGTCGCGAATATAGTGGGGGAGAAATTTCTCCGTTTCGTTCCCGTCCAGGCATGGTAGACCCTAAAGTAGTATGGACTCCTGCTATAGCACCCTCAGGATTAACAATATATACTGGCGATCGATTTCCAGAGTGGACAGGGGATCTATTCGCAGGTGGACTAGTTTCCCAGGATGTTCGCCATCTTGACTTGGATGCAGAGGGCAATGTTATTAATCAAGAGTCAATTTCGATTGGTCAGCGCGTGCGTGACGTAAGACAGAGTCCGGAGGGAATGTTATACGTTTTGACAGATTCACCCAATGGAAAATTGCTCCGTATCGAACCTGCTGGACTTTAAAACTCGCTTCTCCCTGAATAAAGTAGTGAGTTAGTAAGTAAGTAAGCTAATCCACATTTTAAAAAGCAGAGAAGACAGATAAAGAAGAGAAAAAGAAAAGAGAGAAAGAGATTATGGTGATGAGAAGAAGGTTCAAAGTATTTTAAAAAAAGCAATTATCAAACAAGTATTTAGTTATCAAAGAGTTAACATAAAAAGAGAAAATAAAGTAGATAGATCGAGAAAAAATCGAGAGAAAAAGCTACTAACAAGGAGAGAAGCTTATTATATTTTTTTTTAATGTAAATAAAAACATAGTTAGGTGACAATAAATTAAGGGAAAAAAGGAAGATTGAGTCAAGTACAGATATAATTAAGGGGAAGAATATATATCCACCCAAAAATTAGAGAAATGGACTTTATTTTCGCTATAGTCATGGTCATGGTCGGGTTAATTGCCTCGGACAGATTTTATGCCAACCAAGAGCAACAACAACTAGCGCAAGGTGAAGTTAAGGACAACAAAGTTAGCGAAAATAAGGTAGTCTACATTAAAGATAAATTAGCTAATCGACGGAAAGCCCGACGTTCCTTACTGCAAGATTGAATCT